>NZ_CP158016.1:252500-387500 GCF_046254905.1 Pseudaeromonas aegiceratis | reverse complement strand
GGAGTAAAGCTCGACGATCAGCTGTTCGTTGATATCAGCGGACAGATCGGAGCGCTCCGGCAGACGCTTGTAAACGCCTTCCAGCTTGTCGGCATCAACCTCAAGCCAGGTGGCCTTTTCGCGCTGACCGGACAGGTCCATAGCGGCCTTGATCCGAGCTTGCTTCTTCGCCTTTTCACGAACGGCAACAACGTCTTCCGGGGAAACCTGGAAAGAAGGAATATTCACAACGCGACCGTTAACCACGATGGCCTTGTGGCTTACCAGCTGACGCGCTTCGGCACGAGTGGCGCCGAAGCCCATGCGGTAAACTACGTTGTCGAGACGACCTTCCAGCAGTTGCAGCAGGTTCTCACCGGTGTTGCCCTTGATACGGGCAGCTTCACGGTAGTAGTTACGGAATTGCTTTTCCAGAATGCCGTAAATACGGCGAACCTTTTGCTTTTCACGCAGCTGAACGCCATAGTCAGACAGACGCGGCTTGCGCGCACCGTGTTGACCCGGAGCGGTATCAATTTTGCACTTTGAGTCAATCGCTCGAACACCTGACTTCAGGAACAGGTCAGTGCCCTCACGACGGCTAAGCTTGAGCTTAGGACCGATATATCTTGCCATGTTCTTTCTCCAACAATCCTAATCCAAAAAGCAACGTTACACGCGGCGCTTTTTGGGAGGACGACAACCGTTATGCGGGATCGGAGTCACATCAGTGATGTTAGTAATGCGGAAACCAGCCGCATTCAGAGCACGGATTGAGGACTCACGGCCAGGGCCAGGACCCTTTACCATCACTTCCAGATTCTTCACACCGTATTCTTTAGCCATTTCACCGGCACGTTCGGCGGCCACCTGGGCAGCGAACGGGGTGGACTTACGAGAACCACGGAAACCTGAACCACCAGAGGTAGCCCATGACAGGGCATTACCTTGACGATCGGTGATGGTAACGATTGTGTTATTGAAAGAAGCATGTACGTGAGCGATACCATCACTCACTTGCTTTCTTACGCGCTTACGAGCACGAGTCGGAGCTTTTGCCATTTTCTACACCTTCCCGCTTACTTCTTGATGGGCTTACGCGGACCCTTACGGGTACGTGCGTTGGTCTTGGTGCGCTGCCCACGAACGGGCAGACCGCGACGATGACGCAGACCGCGATAGCAACCCAGGTCCATCAAACGCTTGATGTTCATGGAGATTTCGCGACGCAGGTCACCTTCAACGGTGAACTTAGCTACTTGCTCACGCAGTTTTTCGATCTGGGCTTCATCCAGATCCTTGATCTTCACATCCTCGGCAATCCCGGACTCAGCACAGATCTGCTTAGCGCGGGTGTTGCCAACGCCATAAATCGCAGTCAAAGCGATGACTGCATGCTTATGGTCAGGAATGTTAATGCCAGCGATACGGGCCACTATAGCACTCCTACAAAGTAATAAAAATTTGACCACCACAAAGCCCGTTCCGGATACATGGTGGTCTACCAGCACAACAAAGGTGGCTGGCTAATTTAGCCAGCACGCCTTCTTTTTGCAAGTCTCAACCGTAAATAAATCAGCCTTGGCGCTGTTTATGCTTAGGCTCGCTGCAGATCACACGAACCACACCGTGGCGCTTGATGATCTTGCAGTTACGGCAGATGGCCTTAACGGAAGCACGAACTTTCATTGCTTAACTCCGTAACTAGTAATGCCAACCTTAGCGGCCGTAGCCTTTAAGGTTTGCCTTTCTCAGGACATCACCATATTGATGAGACATCATATGGGTCTGCACCTGAGCCATGAAGTCCATGATGACTACCACGATAATCAGCAGCGAGGTGCCGCCGAAATAGAACTGTACGTTCCAGGCATTCATCAGGAACTGAGGAACAAGACAGATAAAGGTGATGTACAGCGCGCCAGCCAGAGTCAGGCGGGTCATGACCTTATCGATAAATCTTGCAGTTTGTTCGCCAGGACGGATCCCAGGGATAAAAGCACCGCTCTTCTTCAGGTTGTCCGCCGTCTCACGCGGGTTAAACACCAGCGCAGTATAGAAGAAACTAAAGAAGATGATCGCGGCCGCATACAGCATCTCATACAGAGGCTGACCGGGTTGCAGAGTCAGAGAGATCTCTTGCAACAGGTTAGCCATCCAGCTGTCACCCTGACCAAACCAAGAGGCAATGGTCCCGGGGAACAGGATAATGCTGGAGGCGAAAATCGCCGGAATAACGCCAGCCATGTTCAGTTTGAGCGGCAGATGCGTGCTTTGTGCGGCAAAGACGCGGTTACCCTGTTGACGCTTGGCATAGTTCACAACGATGCGACGCTGCCCACGCTCAACAAACACCACGAAATAAGTCACAGCAAACACGATCACTGCCAGCAACAACAGCAACAGGATGTGCAATTCGCCTTGACGCGCTTGCTCTGCCGTTGCGCCCAGCGCGTGGGGCAGGCCGGCGATGATACCTACGAAGATAATCAACGAGATACCATTACCAATCCCCCGCTCGGTGATCTGCTCACCCAACCACATCAGGAACATGGTACCGGTGACCAGACTCACGACGGCAGTGAAGTAGAAGCCGAAGCCGGTATGAACTACCAGCCCCTGCATCATATTCGGCAAGCCTGTCGCAATACCGGTGGCCTGGAACGCAGCCAGAACCAACGTGCCATATCTTGTGTACTGACTGATCTTGCGGCGACCGCTTTCCCCTTCCTTCTTCAGCTCAGCCAAAGCAGGATGGATGACCGTCAGCAGCTGGATGATGATGGATGCCGAAATATACGGCATGATCCCCAGCGCAAAGATAGAGGCGCGAGAGAGGGCACCACCACTGAACATGTTGAACATTTCAATGATGGTCCCTTTCTGCTGCTGGAACAGCTCGGCAAGAACATTGGCATCAATACCAGGAATTGGCACATAGGAGCCTGCTCGGAACACGATAATCGCCCCGAGAACGAAGAGCAGACGACTCTTCAGTTCACCCAGACCGCCCTGTGAGTTTTTAGCTTCAAATCCTGGTTTCTTAGCCATGTTGCTTATTATTCCTCGATCTTACCGCCTGCGGCTTCGATGGCGGCGCGGGCACCCTTGGTGACGCCCAGACCGCGAACGGTCACTGCACGCTCAATCTTGCCAGACAGAACAACCTTGGCGAACTCGATGTTCTTAGTGATCACACCGGCTTGCTTCAGGGTGTTCAGGTCAACTACGTCGCCTTCTACCGCAGCGATTTCGTTCAGACGAACTTCGGTGGTTACTGCACCCTTACGGGAGAAGAAACCGAACTTCGGCAGACGCTGCTTCAGCGGCATTTGACCGCCTTCAAAGCCCAGACGGACACCGCCGCCAGAACGAGAGCCAGCGCCCTTGTGACCACGGCCACCGGTCTTACCCAGACCAGAACCGATACCACGACCCCGACGCTTCTTCTCAGGCTTTGAACCTGCGGCCGGAGAAAGAGTGTTCAAACGCATGGATTACTCCTCCACCTTAACCATGTAGAAAACCCGGTTGATCATACCGCGAACGCAGGCAGTATCTTCCAGTTCTACAGTGTGACCAATGCGACGCAGGCCCAGGCCACGCAGGGTTGCCTTGTGCTTCGGCAGACGACCGATCGCACTGCGAGTCTGAGTTACTTTTACAGTTTTGTTAGCCATGGCGCATTACCCCAGAATTTCATCTACGCTCAGACCACGCTTCGCAGCCACTTGCTCAGGAGACTTAATCTGAGCCAGGGCATCGATGGTAGCGCGGACTACGTTCATCGGGTTGGTGGAGCCGTAAGTCTTAGCCAGCACGTTGTGTACACCAGCGACTTCCAGCACGGCACGCATGGCACCGCCAGCGATGATACCCGTACCTTCAGAAGCCGGCTTCATGAACACGTTGGAACCAGCGTGGATACCGGTCACCGGATGGTGCAGGGTACCCGCATTCAGCTCAACCTTGGTCAGGTTGCGACGAGCTTGTTCCATTGCCTTTTGAATGGCAGCCGGAACTTCACGCGCCTTACCGTAACCAAAACCTACACGGCCGTTACCATCACCCACCACAGTCAGTGCGGTGAAGGAGAAAATACGACCACCCTTAACAACCTTAGAGACACGGTTTACTGCAACCAGCTTTTCCTGCAGTTCACCGGCTTGAGATTCGATTTTAGACATTGTCGACTCCTAGCTTAGAACTGAAGGCCAGCATCACGAGCTGCGGAAGCCAGAGCGGCTACACGACCGTGATATTGGAAACCGGAACGGTCAAACGCAACGGTGGTGACACCCTTAGCGATGGCGCGTTCAGCGATGGCCTTGCCTACAGCGGCAGCGGCTTCAGCGTTACCGGTGTTTTTCACCTGCTCAGCGATCGCCTTCTCTACAGTAGAGGCAGCGGCCAGCACTTCAGCACCGCTTGCGGCGATGATCTGAGCGTAAATGTGGCGCGGAGTACGGTGAACCACCAGACGAGTCGCACCCAGTTCCTGCATCTTCTTGCGTGCTTTAGTAGCACGACGGAGACGAGCTGCTTTCTTGTCCATAGTGTTACCTTACTTCTTCTTAGCTTCTTTAGTACGCACTACCTCATCGGAGTAGCGTACACCCTTGCCCTTGTAAGGCTCCGGAGCGCGGTAAGCGCGGATATCCGCGGCCACCTGGCCCAGCAGCGCCTTATCGGCACTCTTCAGAACGATTTCAGTCTGAGACGGGCACTCGGCAGTCACACCAGCAGGCAACGCGTGCTCAACCGGATGTGAAAAGCCCAGCGCAAGTGCTACAGCATTGCCCTTAACGGAGGCACGATAGCCCACGCCGACCAATTGCAGCTTGCGCTCGAAGCCAGCGGTAACACCGATGACCATGTTGTTCACCAGAGCACGAGCCGTACCGGCCTGAGCGTCTGCACCGACGATTCCGTCGCGCGGAGCGAAAGTCAGGACGTTCACTTGCTTGGTGATCTCAACAGCAGCATTGATGATGCGGTTCAGAGAGCCATTCTTACCTTTTACGGTAATTTCTTGACCGTTCAGGTTTACTTCTACGCCGGCAGGAATCGCGACGGGTGCCTTAGCAACACGAGACATTTTCCTACCCCCTTACGCTACGTAGCAGATGATCTCACCGCCCATACCGGCTTTACGCGCGGCACGGTCGGTCATCACACCCTTAGAAGTGGAAACGACGGCGATACCCAGACCATTCATGATCTTCGGCAGTTCACCGCACTTCTTGTAGATACGCAGACCAGGGCGGCTAACGCGCTGGATCAGCTCAACTACAGGCTTGCCCTGGAAATACTTCAATTCAACTTCCAGTTCCGGCTTCGCGTCACCGACGATCTTATAGTCAGCCACGTAACCTTCTTCTTTCAGCAGCTGGGCGATTGCCACCTTCTGCTTGGAAGAAGGCATAGAAACCGCAACCTTGCCTGCCGCCTGACCGTTACGGATGCGGGTCAGCATGTCGGCGATCGGATCTTGCATGCTCATTTGTCTTACTCCCGTGATTCGATTACCAGCTGGCCTTCTTCAGACCAGGAATTTCGCCCTTCATCATGTGCTCACGCACCTTGATGCGGCACAGACCGAACTTGCGCAGATAGCCGTGCGGACGACCGGTGATGTTACAACGGTTACGCTGACGGCTCGGGCTAGAGTCACGCGGGAGTTGTTGCAGCTTGAGCACGGCATCCCAACGGGCTTCGTCAGAAGCATTCACGTCGGAGATGATCGCTTTCAGAGCAGTACGCTTCTCAAAGTACTTTTCAACCAGCTTGGCACGCTTAACTTCACGTGCTTTCATGGACAATTTTGCCATAACCCTACACCTTACTTGCGGAATGGGAAGCTAAAGGCAGCCAGCAGAGCGCGGCCTTCTTCATCAGTCTGAGCGGTAGTGGTGATAGTGATATCCATCCCGCGCACCTTGTCGACCTTGTCATAGTCGATTTCGGGGAAGATGATTTGCTCACGCACACCCATGGAGTAGTTACCACGACCATCGAAGGACTTGGTGCTCACGCCACGGAAGTCGCGCACGCGCGGCAGCGCGATGCAAATCAAACGTTCCAGGAATTCCCACATACGCTCGCCGCGCAGGGTTACTTTACAACCGATCGGGTAGCCTTCACGGATCTTGAAGCCTGCAACAGACTTGCGAGCCTTGGTAACCAGCGGTTTTTGTCCAGAAATAGCAGCCAGATCTGCGACCGCGTTTTCCAGGATCTTCTTGTCCGCAAGGGCCTCACCGACACCCATATTCAGGGTGATCTTTTCGATCCGAGGGACTTGCATGACAGTCTTGTAGCCGAACTGAGTCATCAGTTCACTAACTACTTTCTGCTTGTATGAATCATGCAGTTTCGCCATCGTTAAACTCCAAATTACTTAACAAGTTCGCCGTTGGACTTGAAGAAGCGAACTTTCTTGCCATCTTCAGTCCGGAAACCAACACGATCAGCCTTGCCAGTGGCAGGGTTGAAGATCGCTACGTTGGATACATCGATCGGGGTCTCTTTGGTGACGATGCCACCAGCCACACCCAGAGCCGGAACCGGCTTTTGGTGCTTCTTGACCTGATTGATGCCTTCTACGATTACTTTACCGTGCTGAACCAGGACTTGAGTGACCTTGCCACGCTTGCCCTTGTCCTTTCCGGTCAGAACGATTACTTCGTCATCACGACGGATTTTTGCTGCCATGTTTCGACTCCTTACAGTACTTCCGGGGCCAGGGAGACGATCTTCATGAACTTCTCAGAACGCAGTTCACGAGTCACCGGGCCGAAGATACGGGTACCGATCGGCTGATGGTTGTTGTTCAACAGCACAGCCGCGTTGCGGTCGAAACGGATGACAGAACCATCCTGACGGCGAACGCCTTTCTTGGTGCGAACGACCACCGCGTTTACTACATCACCCTTCTTCACCTTACCGCGGGGAATGGCTTCCTTGATGGAAACCTTGATGATGTCACCGATACCGGCGTAGCGGCGGTGCGAACCACCCAGAACCTTAATACACATTACGCTGCGAGCGCCGGAGTTGTCGGCGACGTCCAGCATACTTTGCATTTGGATCATGTTAGTGCTCCGCTTTACTTTACTACTTACCCCTTTCGGGATCTGGCTGCCATTAAAGGCGCGGCATAATACCACGACAGATCCGGAAATGGTAGCCGAAAAAAAGAACGGCCCCGGAGGGCCGTCCCGTTAGTGTGAAGACCTATTAGGCCTTCTCAACGATGCTTACCAGCGTCCAGGACTTGGTCTTGGACAGCGGGCGACATTCGCGGATTTCCACGAGGTCGCCGGCCTTGCATTCGTTGTTCTCGTCATGCACGTGCAGCTTGGTGGTACGCACGATAATCTTCCCGTAGATCGGGTGCTTTACCTTGCGCTCTACCGCAACAGTGATGGACTTATCCATCTTGTCGCTAACCACACGACCTTGCAGAGTACGGATTTTATCGGTCATTACGCACCCGCCTTCTCAGTCAGAACAGTCTTCACGCGCGCGATGTCGCGGCGCACTTGCTTCAGAGTGTGAGTCTGAGCCAGTTGACCGGTGCTGGCTTGGATGCGCAGGTTAAACTGCTCACGCAGCAGACCGATCAGCTCGGCGTTCAGTTCTTCAACGCTCTTTTGACGCAGATCTTGAGCTTTCATCACATTACCGTCCGAGTTACGAAAGTGGTCTTAACTGACAGTTTAGCGGCCGCCAATGCGAACGCTTCACGAGCCAGAGTTTCAGGCACACCGTCCATCTCGTACAGCATCTTACCCGGTTGGATCAGGGCGACCCAGTACTCCACGTTACCCTTACCTTTACCCATACGAACTTCGAGGGGCTTTTCGGTAATCGGCTTGTCCGGGAATACACGGATCCAGATCTTACCTTGACGCTTAACGTGACGAGTCATCGCACGACGAGCTGCTTCGATCTGACGAGCAGTCAGTTGACCGCGAGATACCGCCTTCAGACCAAAGGTACCGAAGGAAACTTCGTTACCGGCATTTGCCAGGCCGCGGTTACGGCCCTTATGGATCTTGCGGAATTTTGTACGCTTAGGTTGCAACATTTACCCAATCTCCTTACTTAGCAGCACGCGGCTTGCGCTTCGGCTTGGCAGGAGCGGGTTCTTGTTGAGCGGCAGCAGCGGCAGCGTTAACTGCAGCCAGACCACCCAGCACCTCACCCTTGAAGATCCAAACCTTGACGCCGATTACGCCGTAGGTGGTGTGAGCTTCAGAAGTTGCGTAGTCGATGTCTGCACGCAGAGTGTGCAGGGGCACGCGACCTTCGCGGTACCATTCGGTACGGGCGATTTCCGCGCCACCCAGACGACCGCTCACCTCGACCTTGATGCCCTTGGCGCCCAGACGCATGGCGTTTTGCACGGCACGCTTCATGGCACGACGGAACATCACACGGCGCTCGAGCTGAGAGGTAATGCTGTCAGCTACCAGTTTGCCGTCCAGTTCGGGCTTGCGAACTTCGGAGATGTTGATCTGAGCAGGTACGCCGCTCAGCTTGGCAATGTGCTTCCGCAGCTTTTCTACGTCTTCACCCTTCTTGCCAATCACGACACCCGGACGAGCGGTGTGAATGGTCACACGGATGCTCTTGGCCGGACGTTCGATGACGATGCGAGCAACGGATGCAGCCTTCAGTTCCTTGGTCAGGTACTGACGTACCTGGAAGTCACTGTACAGGTTGTCCGCAAAGTCAGCGGTGTTGGCATACCAAGTGGAGTTGAACGGCTTGGTGATGCCAAGACGAATACCATTAGGATGTACTTTCTGACCCATTGCTTATCTCCCAGCCTTAGCGTCGGATACCACCACAGTGATGTGAGCGGTACGCTTCAGGATACGGTCCGCGCGGCCCTTGGCACGAGGACGGATGCGCTTCATGCTCGGACCCTCATCAACCATGATGGTGTCGACTTTCAGCGTATCGATGTCCGCGCCTTCGTTGTGCTCGGCGTTAGCAATGGCTGACTCCAGAACCTTCTTGACCAGCACGGCAGCCTTCTTCGGGCTGAAGGTCAACAGGTTCAGGGCCCGCTCTACAGGCATACCACGTACCTGATCAGCAACCAGGCGTGCCTTCTGGGCAGAGGTACGGGCGAAACGGTGTTTAGCAATAGCTTGCATCATCTACCCCTTATCTCTTCTTGGCCTTCTTATCGGCGGCGTGACCGCGATAAGTACGAGTCGGCGCAAATTCACCCAGCTTGTGACCGATCATTTCATCGGTAACGTACACAGGTACGTGCTGACGACCATTATGGACAGCGATGGTCAAACCGATCATATTCGGGATGATCATTGAACGACGGGACCAAGTCTTAATAGGCTTCTTGTCCCCGCTTTCCACCGCTTTCTCTACCTTCTTCAGCAAGTGCAGGTCAATAAATGGACCCTTCTTGAGAGAACGTGGCATGGCGATTCCTCTATAAAAGAATTACTTGTTACGACGACGTACGATGTACTTGTCGGTACGCTTGTTCTTGCGGGTCTTGTAGCCCTTGGACGGGGTACCCCAGGGTGACACGGGTTGCATACCCTTGTTACGCCCTTCACCACCACCCATCGGGTGATCGACCGGGTTCATCGCCATACCGCGAACAGTGGGACGAACACCACGCCAGCGGCTGGCACCGGCCTTACCCAGTTGACGCAGCATGTGCTCGGAGTTACCGACTTCACCCACGGTGGCGCGGCACTCGGACAGCACCTTGCGCATCTCGCCAGAACGCAGACGCAGGGTCACGTAGGCGCCTTCGCGGGCCAGGATCTGAGCATAAGCACCGGCAGAACGCGCGATTTGCGCACCCTTGCCAGGCATCATTTCCACGGCGTGTACGGTAGTACCAACCGGGATGTTGCGCATCGGCAGGGTGTTACCTACCTTGATGGCCGCATCGATGCCAGAAGCGATCTTGTCGCCAGCCTGCAGGCCCTTGGGGGCCAGGATGTAGCGGCGCTCACCGTCTGCGTACACCACCAGGGCGATGTGGGCAGAACGGTTCGGATCGTATTCCAGGCGCTCAACGGTGGCAGGGATGCCATCCTTGTTGCGCTTGAAGTCGATCAGACGATAGTGCTGCTTGTGACCGCCACCGATATGACGCGTGGTGATGTGACCGTTGTTGTTACGGCCACCGGTCTTGCGCTGATCTTCGATCAGACCGGCAAAGGGCTTACCCTTGTGCAGTTCCGGGGTGACGATCTTGACGACGTGACGGCGACCCGGAGAAGTAGGCTTACATTTTACGATTGCCATTTAACTGGACTCCTCTTACTCGGCAGCGCCGCCCATGAAGTCGATGTCTTGACCCGGAACCAGCGTCACATAAGCCTTCTTCCAATCGGAACGACGGCCCATGCGAGCACCAGTACGCTTGGTCTTGCCCATCACATTCAGGGTGCGAACAGCTTCAACTTTTACTTCGAACAGTTTTTCAACTGCAGCCTTGATTTCCGCCTTGGTCGCGTCAGTGGCAACCTTGAACACTATGGTGTTCAGCTTTTCAGCCACCATGGTGCTCTTTTCAGAGATGTGCGGAGCCTTCAGAACTTTCAGCAGACGCTCTTCACGGATCATGCCAGCATCTCCTCGATTTGCTTCACTGCGTCAGCAGTCATCAATACCTTGTCGAAAGCGATCAGGCTAACCGGGTCGAGGCCAGTCACATCGCGCACGTCAACCTTGTACAGGTTGCGAGCGGCCAGGAACAGGTTCTCGTCGACTTCCGGAGTCACGATCAGCACGTCGGCCAGGTCCAGACCCTTCAGCTTGGCTACCAGATCCTTGGTCTTGGGAGCATCGATACCGAACTGCTCAACCACGATCAGGCGCTCTTGACGTACCAGCTCGGACAGAATGCTCTGCAGAGCGGCGCGGTACATCTTCTTGTTCACCTTCTGGCTGTGGTCCTGAGGACGCGCAGCGAAGGTCACGCCACCGGAACGCCAAATGGGGGAACGGATGCTACCAGCACGGGCACGGCCAGTACCCTTCTGACGCCACGGCTTCTTACCGCCGCCAGACACTTCGGAACGACTCTTCTGAGCGCGGCTACCTTGGCGTGCGCCATTGGCATAAGCCACAACTACCTGATGGATCAGGGCTTCGTTAAACTCACGCCCGAAGGTAGTTTCGGAAACTTGAAGAGCGCTCTGGGCGTCTTTCATTACCAATTCCATTACTATCTCCTCAGACGTTACGCTTTGACGGCGGGTTTAACGATCAGATCGCCGTTGGTTGCGCCAGGAACTGCGCCTTTAACCAGCAGCAGATTGCGTTCAACGTCGACACGAACCAGCTCCAGGGATTGAACGGTGACCCGCTCGTTACCCAGATGACCAGCCATCTTCTTGCCCTTGAATACCTTACCCGGGGATTGGTTTTGACCGATGGAACCCGGAACGCGGTGCGAACGGGAGTTACCGTGGGTCATATCCTGGGTGCGGAAGTTCCAGCGCTTAACAGTACCGGCAAAGCCTTTACCCTTGGAGGTACCAGTAACGTCTACCTTTTTAACGTCAGCAAACACGCCAACGCTCAGCTCAGCACCAACGGCTACGTCGGCCGCTTCGCTTTCATTCAGACGAAATTCCCACAAACCACGACCAGCATCGACGCCGGCTTTAGCAAAGTGACCTGCTTCAGCCTTGGTCAGGCGGTTAGCCTTCTTGGTGCCGGTGGTAATCTGGATGGCAACATAGCCGTCGCTTTCCAGAGACTTAACCTGAGTCACACGGTTTGCTTCAACTTCGATAACAGTCACCGGGATGGACACGCCGTCTTCAGTGAAGACGCGGGTCATGCCCAGCTTGCGACCTACAAGACCGATTGTCATTGTTATCAACCTCTATTCCGTAATTAACCCAGGCTAATCTGTACATCGACGCCAGCGGCCAGATCCAGACGCATCAGGGCGTCAACGGTCTTGTCGGTTGGCTCAACGATGTCTACCAGACGCTTGTGAGTGCGGATCTCATACTGATCACGTGCGTCTTTGTTCACGTGTGGAGAAATCAGTACGGTGAAGCGCTCTTTGCGAGTCGGCAGCGGGATAGGACCACGTACCTGGGCGCCAGTGCGCTTGGCAGTTTCAACGATTTCCGCGGTGGACTGGTCGATCAAACGATGATCAAACGCCTTCAGGCGGATACGGATTCTTTGGTTCTGCATGGACCAGAGCTCCAAATGGCGAAAAGAACATAAAACCAAACCTACCAAACCCCAATGAGGCTGGTGGCTGATTTCAAACATTTCCCTTCCAATCGAAGGGACTGTGGAACCAACGGCAGATATTCCACCGTGGTCGAGCCCGCAGGCTCTACTTAACCGGATTGGCAAGCCCGTGCATTATACGGATCCCTTGCGGCGTTGCAAGGGGCACTTGCTGTTTTATTCAACAATCCGCGAGCAGCGGGTGGACGCCGCCAGCTCGGGCCGATCAGCCATCTCAAAGGGGGGCGATAAGCCTAATGCTGGTCAGTTAAGAAACAGAGATACTCATGAATGGTCGCCAGAGGCAAGCCATCCCCCACCTAACCTCCCCCTTGGTAAGGGGGAGGAACGATTTATCCCTCCCCTTGTTCAAGGGGAGGGTTAGGGTGGGGTTGGCTTTTGCCTCAAAAAACCGTGTCGTTGATGCAGTTAAGGCGCCAACGGCGCCTTAACTGATGAGCATTAGGGCTATAAGCCCCCTCTCTGTACTGTCTCCGGCCGTTAGTCCAGCTGCCGTGCCGCGAGGCGCGCCTGGGCCTCGGCCAGCGCCGCGGCGATTTGATCCGGTGCCACGCCGCCCTTGGCCACCCGTTTGCCCAGGGTGGACTCAAGCGACAGCACAGGATAAACATCCTCGGCCATCACGGAGCTGAACTGCTGCAGCTCGGCCAGGCTCAGGTCCTCCAGCGGCTTGGCCACCTGGATGGCGTACACCACCGCCTCACCGACGATATGGTGGGCCTCGCGGAACGGGATGCCCTTGGCCACCAGGTAGTCGGCCAGCTCGGTGGCATTGGCGTAACCGCCTTGGGCCGCCGCCAGGGTACGGGCCTGGTTGACCTTGATGTCATCCAGCACCAGGGCCGCCATGTCCAGGCAGTCGTGCCAGGTGTCAAGGGCATCGAACAGCCCTTCCTTGTCTTCCTGCATGTCCTTGTTGTAGGCCAGCGGCAACGCCTTCAGGGTCATCATCATGCCCATCTGGGCACCTACCACCCGACCCACCTTGCCGCGGATCAGCTCCAGGGCATCGGGGTTCTTCTTCTGCGGCATCAGGGAGGAGCCGGAGGTGACCTTGTCGGACAGCTCGACGAAGCCCGCCTCGCCGGTGTTGTAGAAGATGAGGTCTTCGGCAAAGCGCGACAGGTGGATCATGGAGAGGGAGGCACAGTTCATCAGCTCCACCACATGATCCCGGTCCGCCACCGTGTCCAGGCTGTTGCGGGTCGCCCCGGCAAAGCCCATGTCCAGCGCCAGGGCCTCACGGTCGATGGCGTAGGCGGTGCCGGCCAGGGCGCCGCAGCCCAGCGGGCTCAGGTTCAGCCGCGCCAGGGCATCCTGCAACCGGCTGTAGTCGCGCTCCAACATCTCCACGTAGGCCAGGGCCCAGTGGGCAAAGGTGACGGGCTGGGCCCGTTGCAGGTGGGTGTAACCCGGCAGCACCGTGCTCTGGTGGGCATCGGCCACCGCCACCAGCTGCCGTTGCAGGCCGTGGATGGTCAGCAGCAGCTGGGCCCCCTGGGTCTTGCACCAGAGCTTGAGATCCGTGGCCACCTGGTCGTTGCGGGAGCGACCGGTGTGCAGCTTCTTGCCCAGATCCCCTACCCGCTCGATGAGCTGGCTCTCCACCCAGGAGTGAATGTCCTCGGCGTCCGATTGCAGTATCTGCTCCGGGTCGGCCTGCACCTGGGCCAGCAGATCCTGTAGGGCCGCCTCCAGCTTGAGCTGCTCCTCGGCGGTGAGTATGCCCACCTTGACCAGGGCCCGCGACCAGCTGATGGAGCCCAGCACGTCCTGCTCGGCCAGCCGGTAGTCAAACGGCAGTGAATCGTTGAATTGTTTAAACCGCGTATCAGCCGCCTGGCTGAACCGTCCGCCCCACAAGGCCATGGCGCTTCTCCAAATCTGTCTGTTCAAGAAATGACGACTCCCGCCAGGGCAGGAGTCGTAGGATTACAGGCGCCCCCTAGGGGGCGCTGGCTGACCTGGCTTACTTGCTCTGCTCCTTGAGGGCGCGGATGCGGCTGGCCAGGGTATAGAGACGGATGAAACCTTCGGCATGGCTCTGATCGTACACTTCGTCGGCGCCAAAGGTGGCGAAGTCTTCGGAGTAGAGGCTGTTGACGGAGCGCTTCTGTACCGCGGTCACTGAGCCCTTGTACATCTTCAGCACCACCTCACCGGACAGATCCTCGGCGATGGCGTCGGCAGAGGCCAGGATGGCCTTGCACAGGGGGGTGAACCAGCGGCCGTCGTACACCAGGTGGGAGAATTCGGCCCCCAGTTTCTCGCGCCAGGCGCGGGTGGTCTTGTCCAGCACCAGCTCTTCCACCGCCCGCAGGGCCGCCATCATCACGGTGCCGCCGGGGGTTTCGTAGCAGCCACGGGACTTCATGCCCACCAGACGGTTCTCGGTGATGTCGATACGGCCGACGCCATGCTTGGCCGCCCGCTCGTTCAGGGTCAACAGCACCTCGTAGGGCGACAGAGCCTGGTCGTCCACCGCTACCACTTCACCTTCGGCGATGGTCAGCTTGACGTATTCGGCCTTGTCCGGCGCAGCTTCCGGATCCACAGTCCACTGCCATACGGCGGCAGAAGCTTCGTTCCAGGTACTTTCCAGCTCACCACCTTCGGTGGAGATGTGCCAGGCGTTGGCATCACGGCTGTAGATCTTGGTGATGGAGGCCTTGCAGGGGATGTTGCGCTCGGACAGGTAGTTGAGCAGCTCTTCCCGGGAGCGCATGGTCCAGATCCGCCAGGGGGCGATCACCTTCAGCTGCGGCGCCAGGGCGGCCACGGCGCCTTCGAAGCGCACCTGGTCGTTACCCTTGCCGGTACAGCCGTGGGCGATGGCATCGGCGCCTTCGGCCATGGCGGCTTCCACCATGGCCTTGGCGATCACGGGCCGGGCCATGGAGGTGCCCAGCAGGTAGGTGCCTTCGTAGATGGCGCCGGTCTTCAGGGTCGGGTAGACGTAATCCTTGACGAACTCGTCCTTCAGATCCTTGACGATGCACTTGGAGGCACCTGAGGCCAGAGCCTTCTGCTCTACCCCTTCCAGGTCATCGGCCCCTTGCCCCACGTCGGCCACGAAGCAGATCACCTCACAGCCGTAATTTTCCTTGAGCCAGGGCACGATGGCAGAGGTATCCAGACCACCGGAATAGGCCAATACGACCTTGTTGATGCCTTCCATTTACTTGTCTCCTTGATTGATCAGTGTGTGGAGGATGGCGTTCTGGGCATGCATGCGGTTCTCCGCCTCATCCAGAATGAGGGAGGCCGGCCCGTCCATCACTTCCGATGTAATTTCCAATTCCCGATGCGCCGGTTGACAGTGCAGCACATGGCGAATGCCGGTGTTATCCAGCAGTCCCTGATTGATCTGATAGGGCATGAACTTGTCTTTTACCGCCTCCAGCGGGGTGTTGTCACCCATGGACACCCAGGTATCGGTGTAGACCACATCGAAGCCTTTAATATCCTCTACCTGGTCGGTGACCGCCAGATGGGCACCGCTCTTTTTCGCCAGGTCCAGGGCCTGATTGAAGATCTGCACGTCCGGGCCATTGCCCTTGGGGCAAACGGCGGTGACGCTGGTGCCCAACAAGGCCCCCAGGATCAGCAGGGAGTGGGTGACGTTGTTGCCATCCCCCAGGTAGGCCAGCTTCACCTTGGTCAGATCATCGTAGTGCTCGGCGATGGTCATGAAGTCCGCCAGCGCCTGGCAGGGGTGATAGAGGTTGCACAGGGAGTTCACCACCGGCACGGTAGCATGTTCCCGCAGCTCGATCAGCGTCTGATGGTCGTAGACCCGCGCGACTATGCCTTCACACCAGCGGGACAGGTTGCCGGCGAAGTCCTTGACGCTCTCCCGCTGCCCCATGGCACCATTTTGCTGATCCAGGTAGACCGCATGGCCCCCCAGGCGGTTGATGCCGATGTCAAAGGTCACCCGGGTACGCAGGGACGGCTTTTCAAACAGGGTGACCACACTCTTGCCGGCCAGGCTGGTGCGGTAGGCTGCCGGGTCGGCCTTCATGGCCCGGCCCAGGGCAATGAGCCCGAGCAGTTCATCCTGAGTGAATTCCATTGACGTTAACAGGTGACGCATTGCTCTCTCCTTAATGCTTTAAAACGAGTTTGGCGCTCAGGCCATGACCTTGGTCCCCACTGCGCCGCCCGCCAGCAGGCTGGACAGCTGCTCGGGATAACGCCAGCTGGCCACGGCGATGGGCCGGCCCAGGGTGGCGGCGGCGTGCAGGGCGGCCCGCACCTTCACTTCCATGCCGCCGGTGATGACGCCCTTGGCGATCAGCTCCTCCGCCTTGGCCTGGGTCATATCGGGGATCAGCTGGCCCTTGCCATCCAGGATACCGCTCACATCGGAGAGCATCACCAGATCGGCACCCAGCAGCTCAGCGATGGCGGTGGCGGCCTGGTCGGCGTTGACGTTCATCAGTTCGCCCTGTTCCGTGATACCGATGGAGCTGATGACCGGCATGCAGCCCATGTCCAGCACCGCCTGTGCCAGGCTGGCGTCATTGGGCTGACATTCGCCCACGGCGCCCAGCTCGGGATCCAGCTGGGTGACCTTGCACATGCCGCCGTCCGCCAGGCAGAAGCCCACGCTCTTGATGCCGTGGGCGATGGCCTTGGCCATCATCTGCTTGTTAGCGGTGCCGGCCAGGGCACCGGCGATCAGGGGGATATGTTCAAACGGGGTGACCCGCAGGCCATTCTTCTTGGTGCTCTTGAGCCCCAGGCCCTTGAGCAGATCGTCCACCAGACAGCCACCGCCATGCACCAGCACCAGGGGTCTATGGCTGTCATTGAGGAACTGGGTCAGGCCGTCGAACAGGGCGGTCAGGGCCTCGTCGCTCTCCAGCAGGGTGCCGCCCAGTTTGATTACCAGGGTGTTGTTCGCCATCGTATTCTCCAATCAGATGAGGCCTGTGGTCTGGTCAAAGCCGTAATTGATGTTGATGCACTGCATGGCCTGGGATGAGGCGCCCTTGAGCAGGTTGTCGATGGCGGAGCCCACGATGAGCAGACCATCCTGCAGCTGCCAGTGCAGGTCGCAGAAGGGCCGGCCGGCCACCCCGCGGATAGAGGGCCACTGGGCGCTCAGGCGCACCAGGGGCTGGTGACCGTAGGCGGCCTGATAGGCGGCGTCCACCTGCTCGGCGGTCACGCCGTCCGCCAGCTGCACATACAGGGTGGCCAATATGCCGCGGGCGAAGTTGCCCAGGTGTGGCTGGAACACCACGCCGGTACCCAGGTGATGGCTGATCTCCGGCTGATGGCGATGGGTGAACACGCCGTAGGGGTTGAGGCTCACCTCGCAGAAGCTGGTACCGACTGAGGCCTTGCGGCCGGCACCGGACACGCCGGACACCGCATTGATGATGGGCTTGCTGCCCACCTGGATCAGCCCCGCGGCCTGCAGCGGCTTCAAGGCCAGCAGGGAGGCGGTGGGGTAGCAGCCGGGCACGGCGATGAGTTCGGCCTGGGCGATGGCGTCGGCATTCCACTCCGCCAGACCGTAGACGGCCTTGTTCAGCCACTCGGGTTGGTTGTGGGCAAAACCATAGTACTGGTCATAGAAGCCGGCCTGCTCCACCCGGAAGGCGCCGGAGAGATCGAACACCTTGATGCCGGCGGCCAGAAACTGGGGCGCCAGGTCCATGCTCACCTCGTGGGCGGTGGCCAGGCAGACCAGATCGGTACCCGCCATGGCCTCGGCCATGCCCTCGTCGGTCAAGGGCTGCACCGGCAGATCGATCAGCCCCAGATACTGGGGATGCAGGGCGGAGAAGGCCTTGTTGGCATCCTGGCTGTTGGCGGAAACATACAGGCCCTTGAGCTGCAGCTGAGGATGGCCCTGAACCAGGCCCGCCAGATCTGCGCCGGCATAACCGCTGGCGCCAATGATGACCACGTTTAGCATCTTGCTATTCTCTATCTCGCTACGAAAACCGAAGGAAGTGGGTCGCCGCGCAACAGCGCTGGACAGGGCATCCCGCCCGTGTCAGGGTCGAAGTTCCGTTGTCGCGGCTGCGACACAATTCCGACACACAGTTGCCACTATTTATTTACCGTGCCGACCAACTCGATTAATTTAATATTTATGCACTGATTTTGCATTTGTATTATTTACCAGATTCCCCGCCGGCCCGCAAGGAGCAGTTATGTCCAAGCTAGATTTTTTTCAAATGTATCGGGATATCATCGCCATTCCGTCCATCAGCAGCACGGATCCTGCTTGGGATCAGAGCAACCAGCAGGTGATTAATCTGTTGGCGGACTGGTTTGCCGGACTGGGCTTTGCGGTGGAGATACAGCCGGTGGCCGGCGTGGCGGGAAAATTCAACCTGGTGGCGACCCTGGGTCAGGGCAGTGGCGGCCTGCTGCTGGCGGGGCACACGGATACGGTTCCCTTCGATGCCGATCGTTGGAGCAAGGATCCCTTCAAGGTCACCCAGGAGGGAGATCGCCTCTACGGCCTGGGCACCATCGACATGAAGGGCTTCTTTGCCTTTATTGTCGCCGCCCTGCAGGAGCTGGATCTGACCCAGCTCACCAAGCCCCTGCGCATCCTGGCCACCGCCGATGAGGAGACCACCATGGCCGGCGCCAAGGCCATCGCCGAGGCCGCCAGCCTCAAGCCCGACTATGCGGTGATCGGCGAGCCCACCGGCCTGGTGCCGGTCATCATGCACAAGGGTCACATGTCCGAGGCCATCCGCATCACGGGCAAGAGCGGCCACAGTTCGGATCCGGCCAACGGCATCAACGCCATCGAAATCATGCACCAGGCCATCGGCAAGCTGCTGGGGCTGCAGCAAGAATTGAAGGAAAAATACAACAATCCGCACTTCAAGGTGCCCTACCCCACCCTGAACTTCGGCGCCATCCATGGCGGCGACAGCCCGAACCGCATCTGCGGCTGCTGTGAGCTGCACATCGACATGCGCCCCATCCCCGGCGTCAGTCCGGAGGAGCTGGTCGGCCTGCTGCACGAGAACCTTAAGGAGCTGCACGAGTGTCATCCCGGCTGCCTGCATATCAGCCACATGCATGACCCCATTCCGCCCTATGCCTGCGCCGAGGACTCCCCCCTCATCGCCGAGGCGGAACAGGCCACAGGCCACGCCGCCGAGGCGGTCAACTACTGTACCGAGGCCCCCTTCATCCAGCAGTTGGGCTGCGACACGCTAGTGCTGGGACCGGGCCACATCGCCCAGGCCCACCAGCCGGACGAGTACCTGGATCTCTCCTTCGTCAAGCCGACCCAGGCGGTACTGCAGCACCTGGTGCGCCGCTTCTGCCATTAATCGATTCGATTGAGCCCGTCACGCATAAATTTGCAGGGCGAGGCGGGCTCACTATTTGACCTAGCTCACCCATTACGGATAGATTGTTACGTCTGCTCGTGAGGGGCTTCTGTAGTAATCCTCACAAATTTAGGGAAGGACGACTATGAACGACAAGTACGCGGCGCTGCGCGGAAACGTGGGCCTGCTTGGCCAGCTATTAGGGAAGACCATCAAAGAACATATGGGGGAGGAGTTTCTCGACAAGATCGAGACCATTCGTCGCCTGTCCAAATCCGCTCGCAAGGGAAATGCAGAAGATCGTCAACGCCTTCTCGATACCCTGCATAACCTGAGTGACGACGAGTTGCTGCCCGTGGCCCGGGCCTTCAGCCAGTTTCTCAACCTGGCCAACGTGGCCGAGCAATTCCACACCATCTCCCGCCAGGGCGAGGACTACCTGAGCGCCGACTCTCTGGACAAGCTGTTCGTCAAGCTCAAGGCCGCCAACCTGAGCAAGGAACAGATACTGCAGGCAGTCACCGATCTCGACATCGAGTTGGTGCTCACCGCGCACCCCACGGAAGTCACCCGTCGCACCCTGATCCACAAGCACGTGCAACTGAACGAATGCCTGGAATACCTGGAGCTGCAGGACCTGGGCAACCGGGAGCGTCAGTTCTTCCTGCACCGCATCGAGCAGCTGATCAATCAGGCCTGGCACACCAACGAAATCCGTCAACAGCGGCCCACCCCGGTGGACGAAGCCAAGTGGGGCTTCGCCATGATCGAGAACAACCTGTGGCCCGCCATCCCCGAATTCATGCGTCAGCTGGATGACCGCCTGTTTGAAGAGTTCGGCCTGCGCCTGCCGCTGGACGCCGCACCGGTGCGTTTCGCCTCCTGGATGGGTGGCGACCGCGACGGCAACCCCTTCGTCACCGCCAACGTGACCCGGGAAGTGCTGACCCTGTCCCGCTGGGTGGCCATCAGCCTGTTCCTCAACGACATCCAGGAGCTGGTCTCCGAGCTGTCCATGATCGACTGCAGCGCCGAGCTGCGCGCCCAGGTCGGTGAAGGCTCCGAGCCCTACCGGGTGCTGCTGCGTTCCCTGCGGGACGATCTGAAGGAAACCTTGCAGCACCTGACCAGCAAGGTGCAGGGCCAGCGCTCCGAGTGCCGGGACCTCATCACCCGAACCAAGCAGGTGCGCGAGCCCCTGGAGCTGTGCTACCGCTCCTTGCAGGAGTGCGGCATGAGCATCATCGCCGACGGCCTGCTGCTGGACGTGCTGCGTCGTCTGGCCTGCTTCGGCATCAACCTGAGCAAGCTGGACATCCGGCAGGATGGCGAACGCCACGGCCTGGTGCTGTCCGAACTGACCCGCTACCTGGGTCTGGGGGATTACAACCAGTGGGGTGAAGAGGACAAGCAGGCCTTCTTGCTGAACGAACTCAACTCCCGCCGTCCTCTGCTGCCCCGCGACTGGCAGCCCAGCGAGGAATCCCAAGAGGTGCTGGACACCTGCCGGGTGATCGCCGAGGTGGATCCGGATGCCTTCGGCATCTACATCATCTCCATGGCCCGTCAGCCCTCCGATGTGCTGGCGGTGCAGCTGCTGCTGAAAGAGTGTGGCGTCAGCTTCCGCATGCCGGTGGCCCCGCTGTTCGAAACCCAGAACGATCTGCAAAACGCCGCCGCCGTGATGAACCGCCTGCTGTCCGTGGACTGGTATCGCGGTTACATCCAGGGTCAGCAGTACGTGATGATCGGCTATTCCGACTCCGCCAAGGACGCCGGCATGATCGCCGCCAACTGGGCCCAGTACCGCGCCATGGAAGCCCTGGTGGACATCGCCGAACGCGAAGGGCTCAAGCTGAACCTGTTCCACGGCCGCGGTGGTACCGTGGGTCGCGGCGGTGGTCCGGCTCACCAGGCCATACTGTCCCAACCGCCGGGATCCCTGAAGGGCGGCTTCCGGGTCACCGAACAGGGCGAGATGATCCGCTTCAAGTTCGGTCTGGCCAGGGTGGCCATCACCAGCCTCAAGCTCTACACCAGCGCCGTGCTGGAGGCCAACCTGCTGCCGCCGGCCAAGCCCAAGCAGGCCTGGTGCGATCTGATGGAGCAGCTGGCCCAGGTCTCCTGCGATCACTACCGCAGCGTCATCCGGGACGAACCGGACTTCGTGCCCTACTTTCGTGCCTCCACTCCCGAGATGGAGCTGGGCAAGCTGCCGCTGGGTTCCCGGCCGTCCAAGCGCAAGCCCAACGGCGGCGTCGAATCCCTGCGGGCCATTCCCTGGATCTTCGCCTGGACTCAGAACCGCCTTATGCTGCCCGCCTGGCTGGGCACCCATGCGGCCCTGGAGCAGGCCATCGCCGACGGTCACGAAGAACTGCTGCGGGAAATGAGCCGGGAGTGGTTCTTCTTCCGCACCCGTCTGGAGATGCTGGAGATGGTATTCCTCAAGGCCGACCTGGGCCTGTCCGAATACTATGACCATCGTCTGGCCCCGGAAGCCCTGTGGCCCCTGGGACAACGCCTGCGGGAAGAGCTCAAGGCCTCCATCGCCGCCGTACTCAAGCTGCGGCCCCAGGGTGGTCTGCTGGATGACCAGCCCTGGATCAAGGAATCCATCAAGCTGCGCAACCCCTATACGGATCCGTTGAACATGCTGCAGGTGGAACTGCTCAAGCGCTCCCGCACCGATCCGAACTCCGTCCATCCGGAGATCGATCAGGCCCTGATGGTGACCATCGCCGGGATTGCCGCCGGCATGCGCAATACGGGCTAGTCCTGTCACAGCAAGGCCGGGGGAAACCCCGGCCTTTTTCTTTGCCTGCGTTACCTCTGCCCACATCACAATGGAGAATAGGCGTATGACCCCTGCTATCCGTTATCTGCAAATGAGCCAGATCCCTTTCGACAGCCACAGCTATGACTGCGACGTGCATGAGGACTTCGGTCGTCACGCCGCCGACCAGCTGGGCCTGCCCGCCGAGGTGGTCTACAAGACCCTGCTGATCCACCAGGAGAAACAGGTGGTGGTGGCCATCATACCGGTGGACTGTCACCTCAACCTGAAGGACGCCGCCAAGGCGGCCGGGCTGAAGAAGGTGGAGATGCTGAAACCCGCCGAGGCCGAGCGCCTCACCGGCTACAAGGTGGGGGGCATCAGTCCCTTCGCCCAGAAGAAGAAGCTGCCCACCCTGCTGGACCGCCGGGCCCTGGCCCAGGAGAAGATCTTGGTGAGCGGCGGCAAGCGTGGCCTGTCGGTGGGCCTGACCCCGGCGGATCTGGTGCGCAGCCTCAGTGCCACAGTGGCGGCCATCGCCGAATAAACCCTAGCCCTGGAAGCGCCGCCGATAGTGGGACGGCAGACAGCCCACCTGCTCGCGGAAGAAGCGGGTGAAGCTGCTCTGATTGGCAAAGCCCAGGGCCTGACTGATGGCCAGCAGGGAATCGTGGGGCGTGCGCAGCCGGCGCAAGGCCTCTTCCCGCCGCACCTCGTTATGGATCTGGGAAAAGCTCACCCCCTCCTCCTGCAGCTTGCGCATCAGGGTCCAGCGACTCAGGTTCAGCGCCTCGCTCAGGGCACTCTGCCCCAGATCGCCCTCCAGCCCGTCCCCGGCATTGAGCAACAGACGCTGCTGGATCAAGCCGCGCAACCGCTCGCTCATGCGCGCCACCGGCCGCAGCGCCTGCAGTGCCTGCTCCGCCGCCTGCCACTGAAAAGGGGAGAGCGCCGGGTTATAGCCCGCATAGGGCCTGTCCAGGGCGGTGCTCGCCAAGCGGTAACCGTTGTCGGCTCCCAGCAGAATGGGACAGTCCAGACTCTGGCGCGCCAGCCGCAGCTCGGGCAATGAGAGCCGCTCCAGCGTGACGGACTGATCAACCGACACCCCGGGCAGGTAGTGCCGCACCAGACCGCCCACCAGCAGAAAGTTGAACAGGCTGCTGATGCTGCCAATCTCCGCACTGCCGGACTCCGAATGGTAGGTCAGGCGCACCCCCTCGCCCTCCTCGTGCAGCACCAGATCATCACACTCCCCCACCAGGGGGCGAAAACGCACCAAGAGGCGCAACCCCTCCCGCAGGCTGGGGGCATTGCCGCACACGGCAGCCAACAGGTGATGCCCACCGAACAATAAGGCCATGGTGGGCGCCGGCAGCCGCAGTGCCGGCCGCTGCGCCTGATGACAACGCAGCAGGCGAAAATGCCGCCGCGCATCGATCCGCCCCTCGGGGGCCAGGATCTCATGGCGATGCAAACCAGTGGCCTCGAACAGGGCGCCATTGCTGAACCCATTCAGGCTACCGCGCGCCAGTATGTCGCGGGCCACCGCACTGGAGACTGTCTTCATCCCTGCGCACCTCTTCTTTTCAATCCCTCGCTAATACAGGCGCCAATCATTGGGATTAATCGTGCCAACCGATGCGAGCGGCCTCACGCTTTACCTGCCGACCAGGTAACTGGATGTATTTTTGCAAGCGGTTTCACATCCTTACCTTCTTGCACCAAATAGTGAAAAAGTCGCCCCAGAACGACAAAACCCGTCCTGGGCTCGGCCCCTATAGTGCCGCTACCGGCTCGCCGGCGATGACCAAACAGGCATTATTGATGGAGCAAGCATGAACAAGACCAGCCAGGCCTTTGGCCTTACCGCCCTGGCAGCAGCGCTGCTGAGCGGCTGTGGATCGGACTCCACAGACAACACCCGCTATACCCAACCCACCCTGGGCTACCGCAGCGCCAGTCTGCTGACCGAGGGCAGTTATCAATTCAAGGATCTGAACGGGGACGGCGAACTCAACCCCTATGAAGACTGGCGCCAGGACAGCGACACCCGCGCCGAAGACTTGCTGGGCCGCCTCTCCCTGGCCCAGAAGGCTGGCCTGATGATGCACGGCACCCTGAGCCTGGACTCCGACGGCCGGGTGGACTTCGACAGCATGGAAGACGTGCTGACCGCCAACTACGTCAACACCTTCATCACCCGCATGGCCGGGGATCCCGCCACCATAGCCGCCGACAACAACAGTCTGCAGGAAGAAGCCGAAGCCATCGGCCTGGGTATCCCCGTCACCATCAGTACGGATCCCCGCAACCACTTCACCAACGACCCCAACGCCACCAGCGTCAGTGCCGGGGACTTCTCCCAATGGCCCGAAGATCTGGGCTTCGCCGCCCTTCGTGATTATGACCTGGTGGAAACCTTCGGCGACATCGCCCGCCAGGAATACCGGGCGGTGGGCATCCAGATGGCCCTGTCACCCCAGGCGGATCTGGCCACCGAGCCCCGCTGGGGCCGCATCAGCGGCACCTTCGGTGAAGACAACGTGGTGGCCAAGAAGATGGTGGCTGCCTACATCAGCGGCTTCCAGCACGGCACCGAGGGGCTGCAGGACGACAGCGTCATTACCGTGGTCAAGCACTTCGCCGGCGGCGGCCCCCAGCTCAACGGTCTGGACGCCCACAACTACTACGGCAAGCAGCAGATCTATCCGGGCAACAACTTCGCCTATCACCTGGTGCCCTTCGAGGGGGCTTTCGAGTCCAACGTCGCCAGCGTCATGCCCTACTACGGTCAGCCCATCGGCCTGACCTATAACGATGAAGAGATCGAAGAGGTGGGCTTCGGCTTCAACAAGCAGATCCTCACCGACCTGCTGCGGGATCACTTCGGCTTCACCGGCGTGGTGCTGAGCGACTGGGGGATCGTCAACGACTGTGTCGACCGCTGCCAATACGGCATGAGCGATGACGAGGTGGCCTCCGGTATGAGCGGCTTCAGCTATGACTTCGGCATGTCCTGGGGGGTTGAATCCCTCAGCGTCGCCGAACGCTATGCCAAGGCCATCAACGCCGGGGTGGATCAGTTCGGCGGGGTGGACGATCCAAGCTACCTGATCAGCGCGGTGGAAAGCGGCATGGTCACCGAGGATCGCATCGACGAGTCCGTGCTGCGCATCCTCAAGCAGAAGTTCGACCTGGGGCTGTTCGAAAACCCCTATGTGGACGAAGAGGCCGCGGTGGAATTGGTGGGTAACGATGACTTCCAGGCCCAGGGCCAGGCCGCCCAGAGCCGTTCCCACGTCCTGCTGAAGAACGCCAACGACCTGTTGCCACTCTCCAGCGATACCATCGCCAGCACCTATCCCAAGGTCTATCTGTACAACGTGAACGCCGACGTGGCCGCCACCTACGGCTTCACCGTGGTGAGCACCCCCAGCGAAGCGGATCTGGCGATCCTGCGCATCGATACCCCCTATGAGACGGACGCCCACTACAGCTTCGGTACCGTGCACTACGGCCAGCTGGGCTTCGCCTCGGACGATGCCGTGGTGCTGGACACCGACCACACCGGCGGCAGCTATACCGGCAGCGACGATTACGCCGAGCTGCAGACCGTCAAGGCGGCCGGCATCCCCATCATCGCCTCCCTCTATCTGGACAGACCCGCCATCCTGACCGACGTGGTGGATGACGTGGACGTGTTGCTGGCCAACTTCGGCGCCCTGGATACGGCCCTGTTCGACGTGCTCACCGGTGCCGTGCCGCCGGAAGGCAAGCTGCCCTTCGAGCTGCCCTCCAGCTGGGATGCGGTGCTGGCCCAGGACGAAGACGTGCCCCACGACTCCGCCAATCCGCTGTACGAATACGGCTATGGTCTGAGCTACTGAGCCAAGGCAGTCCGACGACGACAAAAAAGCCACCTGCGCTGCGGGTGGCTTTTCTTATTTCCTCGCCAAAGAGCCGTTGCCCGCTGGCACCGGCAGCCGTCTAGGTGGGCTCCCCCCGCCAGTCCTGCTGCAACTGCAGCAACAGCCGCACCTCTTCCAGCCGCCGGGCCGTCATGGCCTGCCGCTGCGCCGCATCCAGGCCGCCGGACACCCCCAACACCTCAGCCAGGGCGTGCCCATAGATAGCCCCCGGGCGCCGCAGGCTGACCCGCTGCGCCCCCTGCTGCCAGACGATGCGATCCTCATCGCCCTGGCGATCCAGCGACAGCTGCCAGCCTTGCTCACCGTACAGGGTCAGTCCCTTGCGGCCGCCCGCCACCCCGGCGTACTTATCCAGCCGGATGGACACAGGCACCCCGCCCAGCCGTCCCTGCAGGCTGGCGCGGCCTTCGGCGGTCTGGTGATCCCCCGGGGCTATGGGCACATCCCGCCTGTCGTTCATGGTCGCCAGCGTCAGCTGCAGATCCAGCGCCTGGCCGAGCAGCGCCATACATTCGCGCAGCAAGGCCAGCACATGGGTGCCGGTGTCCAGCACCACCCCATCGGGATGGCGCAGCTGCCGCCTATCCGGCGCACCGGTGGCAAAGTTCAGCGCGCAGGGCACCCCCAACTCGTCCAGGCCGCTGGGCTCCTCAAGATAGCCCTCGATCCGCGCCAAGGGCCCGTGCGCCGCCTGCCGGCACTCGGGCGGCAAGCTGTCCAGCAGGTCGCGGATCCCCTCGACCCGCACCGCCCAGTGATCCAGCGCCAGCACGCGGCCCCGGTCATGCCCGTCAGCCAGGGTCGACTGCAGCGCATCGATCTCCGCCAGGGTGGCCACCAGGGGTTTTTCCACCAGGATGCAGGGCACCGGCGAGGCCAGCGCCTGACGCAGGACGGTCCAGTGGCTGGCCGGCGGCGTGGTGATAAACAGCGCCGCCAGGGGCTTGGCCAGCAAGGCGTCCTGGGTGGGCAGGCGTTCGATGCCCGCCAGCTGGCGCGCCGGATCCGCGTCGAAGCCCCACAGCGGGACACCGGCCGGCAAGAGTCGTCGCAGTGCGGGCAGGTAGGCCGTTTCCACCACGCCCCCCAGGCCGATAAATCCCAACATACCAGGCTCCTTGTCTCGTTGATCCGTCCGCGACGGACACGTCGGCGCAGTATGCCCCAACCCTGGCGTCATCCGCGCGATCCAGGACAAAAAACCAGGCGGCCAACCCTGCCGCAGTGGTGCCAGACAATAAAAAAGCCCCTGCACGGCAGGGGCTTGATGGGATTTGCCGGCGGAATCAGAGCGCCGGGGTGAAGGTGGGGGCCTGACGGGGCTGGGCCACCTGCTCATAGCCATAGGCCAGGTTCAGCAGGGTCTGCTCGTCAAACTCCCTGCCCAACAGCTCGATACCCACCGGCAGGGCCGGGTCGGTATCGGCCATGCCCGCCGGCAGGGTCAGGGCCGGGAAGCCGGAGAAGGGGCTCAGGCGGTTGTTGCTGCCGGAGGTAGGGGTGGAACCCAGCTCAGGTGCCAGACCCAGGATGCTGGGATAGACCAGGGCATCGAAGGGCTCGCCCTGGGAGACCCCCGCCTCGCTCAGGTTCTCCAGCGCCTGCATCAGGGCCCCGCGCACGACGATGGGGCGCTCTATCAGGTTCAACTGATAGTCGGTGTTGGCACTCTGATCGCCACAATAGGAGCCGTAGAAGGTGAAGGTGGACTGGTTACGGGTCTCGTACTCCAGGCTGTCAGCCACCTCCTGGAAGCTGGTGTAGTGACCATCCAGCTCGTTGGACCAGGAGCTGAGGTAGCTGGTGAGGTCGTTACAGAACTCGTAACGGGAAACGCTCTTGTAGGTGGACAGTATGGTGTCCAGGTTGGGAATGGTCACCTCCTCCACCACGGCACCCGCCGCAGTCATCTTCGCCAGTGCCGCCTCCAGCACCGCCTGCACCGCCTGGTTCTCTTCCGACTCGCCATCGCCGAACAGGGCCCGCACCACGCCGATGTGTGCCCCCTTGAGGGCGGTGGCACTCAGGCCGCTGGCGTAGCTGGCCGGCACACCGGTCACCTGCTGGTACTCGTAGGCGGACGCCACCAGGGAAGCATCGTACTCATAGCTGTTGCGCTGGCCGCTGTCGCTGGCGCTGTCATAGCCCACCAGGGCATCCATCACCAGGGCACAATCCTCCACGGTGCGGCACATGGGGCCGGCGGTGTCCTGGGTATGGGCCAGGGGCACCACGCCATCCTGACTCACCAGCCGCAGGCTGGGGCGCAGCCCCACCAGGCCTTCCACGGAAGACGGCACCCGGATGGAGCCACCCGTATCCGTGCCTAGCCCCACCATGGCGAAGCTGGCGGCGATGGCGGCGCCGGTCCCGGCGGAGGAACCGCCCGGGCCCTTGGTCTGGTCGTAGGCATTCTTCACCTGACCGCCCACCGAGCTGCTGCCCTGGTAGCCGAAGGCGAACTCATCCAGGTTGGCCTTGCCCAGTATGATGGCGCCCTGCTCGCGCAGCCGCTGGACTATGTAGGCATCGTCCTCCGGCTGGCTGTACTGCAGGGCCAGGCCGCCAGCGGTGGTGGGCATGTCGGCGGTGTCGATGTTGTCCTTGAGCAGCACGGTCACGCATTGCAGCGGCTGCATGCTCTCACCAGAAGCCAGGGCATCGTCCTGCTCCCTGGCATAGGTCAGGGCATCGTCGCTGACGGCGATGACGCTGTTCAGGGTCGGGCCGGTTCTGTCATAGGCCGCGATGCGATCGAGATACTGCTGCACCACGGCCTCGCAGCTGGTGGTGCCGGCCGTCAGGGCGGCGTGCAGTTGGGCTATGGTGCCTTCCACAGGGGCGAATTCGGCGACGGTCTCGGTATCCTTGCTGTCACCACAACCGGTCAGCAGCGTGGCAACCACCAGGCTGGACAGCAGGGTCTTGGTCGGAAGAATGATCATGTTGCTCCTTGCAATCGAATGGCTTCACTCATGTTCACGTTCGCCAACGGTCGGCCAACGTACCGGGGAGGGGCCATCGCAACCCACGTGCCAGTTAATGACCGTTGGTCTGCAACCGGTTTTTGCAAAGCCAAATTGAACAGAACTGACAGTCGGCTTGGTGCGCGTTGCACAAGCCGGAGAAAGGAGGACGCCACGTCGGCGTGCAGGCGGTAGAATGAAAAACCACACAAATATAGAGTGATTGCTCTATCATGATGCCGGTGTGCCGCCAGGGGGCACCAGGACGCACCAGGCCCCGTCGCTCAGCCCGCCACCAAGCAAATCCGTCCATCGTCAGAAGATGCAAGCTCTATTGCGCTTTTAAGCCCGCCGAGTAGATTGCAGACAGCTTTCCTGCTGGCCCGTCCTGGGCCACCGGCCGTATCGGAGTCTCACGTGAGTAGTGACAATGTCTGCATGAGCTGTGGCGCCTGCTGCGGCTTCTTTCGCGTGTCGTTTTATTGGGGGGAGGTAGAGGGGGAGTACCAGGTGCCAAAGGAGCTGGTGGAGCCCCTGCCGCCCTTTCGTGGCTGCATGCAGGGCACCAACCAGACCCAGCCCCGCTGCGTGGCCCTGACGGGCACCATAGGCGAGGCGGTGAGCTGCAGTATCTACCTCAACCGCCCTTCGCCCTGTCGGGAATTCGATGCCGGCGACGCCGAGGGGGCCTGCAACCGGGCCCGGGCGGCCTACGGACTGCCACCCCTGCCCTGGCTGGCCCAGGCCATTCCCGTGGTCAATCAGCCGGCGTCGCCGGCAGTGGCAGGCTGATCCCCCGGGCCTGGAACACCCCCTGGGCGGTGAGCACGGCGTTGATCACCACGGGGAAGCCGGCGTAGGCCACCATCTGCAACATCACCTCGATGACCTGCTGCGGCGTGCAGCCGACATTCAAGGCGCCATGCACATGCACCGCCAGCTGGGGCTGGGCATGGCCCATCACCGTCAGGGCGGCCACCGTCGCCAGCTCCCGGCTGGCCAGATCCAGCCCGGGCCGGCTGTAGAGGTCACCGAAGGCGAACTCCACTATGTAGCGACCCAGATCCGGGGCCACCGGCGCCAGGGCCGCCATCACCTGCTCGCCGGCCGCGCCATCTATCTCGGCCAGCTTGGCCCAACCGGCCGTAAAACGTGCGTTGTTCATTGCTCAGACTCCCTTGGATGACATGACAGCCTGAGGGTAAAACTTCGAGTTCACTCGAGATCAAGGTCTTTTTCTTGCTGGCGGTACCAGGCGATCTTCTGTTCCAGGGCCGCCAGGTGCGCCTGCTGCACCGCCAGGGCCTCGGTCAGCTGCAGGGCATGGCCCTCCAGCAGCTGGCGCCGCGCCGTCAGGCTGGTGTCGCCGGCCCGCCGCAACTGGGCATAGTGTTGGATCTGGGCCAGTGGCATGCCGGTGGCCTTGAGTCGCTGGATGAAGCCCACCCACGCCAGCTCCTGCTCGCCGTAGCGTCTGTGGCCGGCCGCTGTGCGGCTGACGGGAGCCAGCAGGCCGATCTGCTCGTAGTAGCGCAGGGTATGCACGCTGAGCCCGGTGCGCCGGGCGAATTCCTGGATCCTCATGTGGGCTCCGATAACAGGTCGCCGACCGAGGGGCGGAACTGTCGCTTGTGGGCATACATGGCCTGATCCGCCCGCCGGAGCAGGCCCGCCAGGCTGCCCTCCCCGGCCTGCCACTGGCCCAGCCCCACGCTGAGGCTCACCGCCAGGCTCTCCCCCTGGAAATAGAGCGGCTGGCAGGCGAAGCAGCGCAGCAACCGCTGCTGCAGGACGCGGGCCTGGGCCGCCGCCGTGTCGGGCAACAGCACCAAAAACTCGTCCCCCCCAAGGCGGAAGGCCCGATCGTTGGCCCGCAGCCGGGTATGGATGAGGCGCGCCACGTGGCGCAGCATGGCATCCCCACAGGCGTGGCCATGGCGGTCGTTGAGTTGCTTGAAGCCGTTGAGATCCAGCGCCATGGCCGCCAGGGGCGCCCCGCGGTTGGCCCGGGCCAACAGGTCGCCGGCCTGCCGCTCGAAGGCCCGCCGGTTGAACAGGCCGGTGAGGCTGTCGGTGGTGGCCTCCAACTGGGCCCGCAGTTGTTCCTCCCGGGTCTGCTTGAGCCGGTCGGCCAGCGCCAAGGACATGAGCACCCCATCCAGCACCAGCCCCAGATCCAGCGCCTTGTAACCCAGGTAGCTGTAGGGCAGCACCCCCATGACGGTGAGGGCCGTCACCAGGGTGCCCAGCAGGCCGCTGGCCGCCCCCAGCAAGAAGAAGCGCGCGGAACCGTTGCCCCGCCACCAGGCAAAACAGCCCAGCAGGCAGCAGTAGCTGCTGGTCAGGCTGGAGAACAGGATGGCCAGATGCACATGGACGGCATAGCCCAGCAGCGGCGTCAGCAGGGCCAGCGCCAGCAGGCCCCAGATGCACAACCGGGTCAGGCGCGCCAGCCGGCGGTGGCGCTGCGCCAGCCCCAGAAACGAGCGGGTAAACACCAGGCCGGAGATCAGGAAGGCGAAGATGGCGCCGGACTGCATCCAGTCCTGCCAATCCGGATGCTGGGCAAACAGCAGGGGGAAGGTGTAGTTGTTGTAGGCGGCATTCATCAGCAAGAAGCAGCTCAGGTAGCCCACGTAGGCCAGCTGGTAGCGCCCGCCGGCAAAGGGAAACAGCAGCAGGTTGAACAGCAGCAGGCAGAGGATGGCGCCATAGATGAGGCCGGTGTGCAGGCTGCGCGCCCGCTGATCCAACAGGAAATCCCGCTCCGGCATCAGGTTCAGCGAGACGATGAAGGGATCCGGGGTAGCGACCCGCAGGTAGAGCAGGCTGGCGCCGGGTGCCAGCGCCAACGTTTGATTGGGCGGGGTCAGGGGCAGGCTGCGGTGGTCAAAGGGGAGGCCGTTGCCGATGGCAAAGCGGGTGAGTTGGCCATCAGGGTCCAGCAGGTAGCCGTCGATACTATGCAGCCAGGGCGCCTCCAGCCAGAGCACCCGGTTCAATACCCGGTCAGAGGGATTACTCAGCGGCAGGCGAAACCAGTAGCTGGAACGGGTGAAGGGGCGGCTGAACACGGGCCAGCCCACCGGGGTGAAGTCGCTGGCCGGCAGGGCCCGCACCGTCGCGAAGCTCAGCTGGCCGCCGGGGTCCTCCAGATAGGCCGCCGCCTCTCCCAGGCTGAACTGTGCCGGGCGCACGTCGAGGGCGGCCCGGGCACTTCCGCCCAGACACAGCAGCATCAAACATAACAGGCGCAGGATCATAGCTCCTCCATTCCCGCCCGGGCTGCCCCCTGGTAAGCGGTGCGCGACGATTACATGGCCAGGCACACCTGCCACAGATCCGCCTGTACCGCGGCGGCCGTCACCTCCCGTCCCGCACCGGGCCCCTGGATGATCAGCGGCGCCAGGCGGTAACAGTCGGTTTCGATGGCGAAGATATTGTCACAGGGCCGCAGATTGGCAAACACATGATGGGGATCCAAGGCCTCCAGCCCCACCCGCGCCGAACCGTTGCGCTCCAGGCGGGCCACGTAGCGCAGCACCTTGCCCTGGGCGTGGGCCTCCTCCAGCTCGTCCAGCAGAATATCGTCCAGCTCGCTGAGCCGCTCCATAAACTGCTCCGGCTTCACCGCCTTGAGGCCCGGCGGCACCAGCCCCTTGAGGCTGATGTGCTCCGGCTCCAGCTCGAAGCCCGCCTCCCGAGCCAGGATCAGCAGCTTGCGCCGCACGTCCTGGCCGGAGAGATCCTCCCGAGGGTCCGGCTCGGTGAGACCCCGCTGCCAGGCCCGTTCCACCAGGGTGGAGAAGGGCACAGTGCCATCGTACTGCTGGAACAGCCAGCTCAGGGTGCCGGAGAAGATGCCGCTGATGCCCTGCACCTTCTCGCCGGACTGCTGCAGCATCTGGATACTGGACTGCACCGGCAGGCCGGCCCCCACGGTGGCGTTGTAGCCCCAGCACAGCTGGCGATCGGCGAAACTCTGCTTCACCCTCTGGTAGAACTCGGCCTCGGCGGCCCCGGCAAATTTGTTGGCGGTGATGAGATGCGCCCCCAGTTGGGCGAACTCGGGGTAGCGGCGGCTCAGCTCGCTGCTGGCGGTGAGATCCAGCACCACCAGGTGATCGAAGGGATGCTGCTCCAACTGCTGCTGCAGGGCCGGCCACTCATAGGCCTGGGGTTCGAACTGCTCCAGCAACCGTACCGGATCCAGCCCCTCCTCGCTCAAGATGCCGCCCCGGGAGTCAAACACCCCGTACAGGGTGAACTGCAGCTGATGGGCCGCCTCCAGCCGCGCCTTGTCCCGGGCAAACAGCCCCAGCCACTGGCCGCCGATGTTGCCCTTGCCGAACAGCACCAGGCCCACCTTGCGCACCTGGCCAAACAGGCTCTCGTGCAGGGCCAGCAGCAAGGGCTCCAGGGTCACCTCGCGGATGAGGGCCACCAGGCTCAGGCCGTCCCGGCCGGTCTGCACAAACTCCAGCGGCTGATCCGCCAGCAGGCGGTAGAAGCGGTGACACTGCTCGGCGTTGTCACAGACCCCGGCCCCCACCAGCCCCACCAGGCTGTAGCCATCTCGCTCGCTCAAGGCGGTGAAGCCGCCTTCCAGCTGGGAGTCCTGCAGCAGGGCGAAGGCGCCGGAAACGGTCTCCGGGGTATAGGCCAGCCGCAGCAGCTTGCGATCCGCCTGCTGATGGCAGGTGAGCGGCGACAGCTGATGCCGGGCCAGCAGCGCCTCTATCTCTCCCACCGCCTCGGCATAGGCCACCTGGGGCAGGATTTTCAGCTCGATGAGGGCCACCTGCTCCACCGAGGTGACGATGCGCGCCCCCTTCACCAGAGCCTGCTTGCGCAGTATGTGGGTGGCGCCGCCTTCCGGGTCATAGCTGCAGCGCAGGCTGAGCCGCTGGCTGCTGGCCAGCAAGGGCTGCAGGGTGCGGGAGTGCAGCACCGGTGCCCCCAGGCGGGCCAGCTCGTTGGCCTCCGCCAGGGAGAGGCGCTCCAGCAGACGGGCCGCCTTCACCTGACGGGGATCGGCGCTGTAGACCCCGGCCACGTCACTCCAGATGGTGGTGGCCTCGGCGCCGGCCAGGGCGCCGATCAGGGTGGCGGAATAGTCGGAGCCGTTGCGGCCCAGCAGCAGGGTGCGCCCCTGGGCGTCGGCGGCGATGAAGCCGGTGATCACCACGGTCTGCTCCCCCAGCCGGCTCAGCTGTTCGGTGAGCCGCTGGCCGGAGACCGCCACATCGACCCGGGCCAGGGCGGCCTCCTCGGCCAGCAGGAACTCCCGGGCATCCAGCCAGGCGGCCTGGGTGCCCCGCTCTTCCAGCAGGGCCGCCAGCAGGCGGGCCGACCAGACTTCACCATGGGCCAGCACATAGTGGCGCTGATAGGCATCCAGCCGACTCTCCAGCAGCCGGCTTATCTGCTGCAGATCCGTGGTGAGCTGGGTGCTCAGCCGCTGACGACGCTCCCCCTCCAGCAGGGTGTCGATGAGCCCCTGCTGGTAGCCCTGCAGGGCGGAGAGGGCATCGGCGGCGGCGTGATCCCCGGCCGCCACCAGATCCATCAACTCCAGCAGCCGGTTGGTGGTCTTGCCGGCGGCGGAGACCACCACCAGCGGATGCAGGCCGGCCTGCTGCTCGATCAAGCCCGCGACCCGCCGATAGCAGGCGGGATCCGCCAGACTGCTGCCACCAAACTTGTGGACCTGGCGGCCCTGGCCGCCTTCCTGGATGGACATGGTGTTACCTCGTTACCACTGCAAATTGTTGAATATCAGGCGCCCAGCGCCGCCACGGCGGCGAAACCGCGCCGCAGATCCTCGATCAAATCGTCGGCATGCTCAATGCCGATGGACAGGCGCAGCAGCTGGTCGGAGATCCCGGCCACCTTGCGCGCCGCCGGATCCATACCGGCATGGGTCATGCTGGCCGGATGGGCCACCAGGCTCTCCACCCCCCCCAGGGACTCCGCCAGACAGAACAGATCCAGGGCGCCGAGGAAGGCCTCCAGCTGGGGCTGAGTCACATCCAGCTCGAAGCTCAGCATGGCGCCAAAGCCCTGCTGCTGGCGACAGGCGATCTCGTGACCCGGGTGACTGGGCAGGCTGGGATGATACAGGACCTTGACCAGGGGCTGGGTCTGCAGGAAGGCCAGCACCCGCTGGGCGTTCTCCAGATGGGTGCGCAACCGGGGCGCCAGGGTGCGCAGGCCCCGCAGGGTCAGATAGGCATCGAAGGCACCGCCGGTCAGCCCCAGGCAGTTGCCCCACCAGGCCAGTTGCTCCGCCAGCGCCGGGGTCTTGGCGATGGCCACCCCCCCCACCACGTCGGAGTGGCCGTTGAGGTACTTGGTGGTGGAGTGCACCACTATATCCGCCCCCAGGGCCAGGGGTTGCTGCTGCAGTGGGGTGAGGAAGGTGTTGTCCACCGCCACTGTGGCCCCCACCGCCTGGGCCTGCTGACACAGCTTGGCCACGTCCACCACCCGCAACAGGGGGTTGGAGGGGGTCTCGATCCAGATGAGCTTGGGCCCCTGGGCCAGGGCGGCCTGCCAGGCGGCCTCATCCCCCTGATCGACGAACAGCACCCGGTAGTGCCCCTTGGCCGCCACGTGCTGGAACAGGCGGTAGGTGCCGCCGTAGCAGTCATGGGGGGCGATCAGCAGATCGCCGGCGTTCAGCAGGGCCGTCGCCACCAGGTGGATGGCCCCCATGCCGGTGCCGGTCACCACGGCGCCGGTGCCGCCTTCCAGGGCGGACAGGGCCTCCGCCAGGGTCTGGCGGGTGGGGTTGCCGGAGCGGCTGTAGTCGAAGGCCCGCTTCTGGCCGTAGCCGGCGAAGGTGTAGTTGGTGGAGAGGTAGATGGGCGGCACGACGGCGCCATGCTGGCCGTCGCTGGCAATCCCCGCCTTGACGGCGTGGGTCTGGGGTTGATACTGAGCCATGGTGCTCCTCGCGTTGGCTGGCGGCAATGCGCTCACCTTACGTGAGGGCAAAAAAGCCGTCAATACTTCTGGACGTCTAAATGGCTTTGCTTATGGATTGCCACGATAAACCATAAGGGTTAAACTTGCTGCCCATCCTTTATGACTGCGGGTAGCGCATGAAAACCGAGTGGAACGGCGATTACGTCAGCCCTTATGCCGAACACGGCAAGAAGAGTGAACAGGTCAAGAAGATCACCGTCTCTATCCCCACCAAGGTGCTGAAGATCCTCACCGACGAGCGCACCCGCCGCCAGGTGAACAACCTGCGTCATGCCACCAACAGCGAACTGCTGTGCGAAGCCTTCCTGCACGCCTTCACCGGTCAGCCCCTGCCGGGGGACGAAGACCTGCGCAAGGACAGACCCGACGACATACCCACCCAGGCCAAGGAGATCATGCTGGCCCTGGGCAAGCCCATCGAGTCCTACGACGACTAGACAGACCCGTTCGCCTGCGATGCGTTAGCCTGCAGATAGCCCAACGCCAACAGCAGGGCCGCCACGCTGCGGGCATTGTTGAAGTCCGGCGCCGACAACAGCTCCTGGGCCCGGCTTAACGGCCAGGTCACCAGCTCCAGCGGCTCCGGCTCGTCCCCTTCCCGCACCTCGGGATAGAGATCCCGGGCCAGCAACACCGTCATGCTGCTGGCAAAAAACTCCGGCACCAGGTTCAGGGTCTTCAAGGCCACCAGCTCCCGGGCGCCATAGCCCGTCTCCTCCATCAGCTCCCGATTGCCCGCCTGGGGCGGCGTCTCCCCGGCATCGATCAAGCCCTTGGGAAACCCCAGCTCGTAGCTGTGGGTGCCGGCGGCGTACTCCCGCACCAGCAGCAGGGTGTCGTCCCCCAGCAGAGGCACCAGCATGACGCCCCCGCGATGGCCGCCCGCCATGCGCTCGTACACCCGCTCGGCGCCGTTTTCGAAGCGCAGGTGCACCGCCTCCACCTTGAACAACCGGCTCTCGGCCACCAGCTCGCGCTTCAGGACATCCGGTTTGACTCTGTGCTGTTTCATACCCTGGTTCGGCTTATAATCGCCGCCTCTTGCCCCGTGGGGCGATTAAAACAAACTTGCACAAGGAATACCATGTTAGCCTGGCGTCAGATAGATACCGTCCTGTTGGACATGGACGGCACCCTGATCGATCTGCACTTCGACAACCACTTCTGGCAGCAACTGGTCCCGGCCCGCTGGGGGGCCAGTCGCGGTCTGGATCTGGCCCAGGCCCAGGCCGCCCTGGATCCCGTGTTTGCCGCCGTGGCCGGCACCCTCAACTGGTATTGTCTGGACTACTGGCGCGACACACTCGGCCTGGACATCCTCGGCCTCAAGCGGGAGCTGTTGGCGAAGATCCGCTGGCGCCCCGACGCCCGCCCCTTTCTGGAGGCCCTGCGCCTGAGCGGTCGCCGCTGCTACCTGTTCACCAATGCCCACCCCGACAGCCTGGCCTTGAAACTCCAGTGTACCGGGCTGGATCGCTATCTGGACGGACTCTACTCCACCCATGGCTTTGGTGTCAGCAAGGAAGATCAGGCGTGTTGGCAGGCGCTGCGGCAGACGCTGGCCTTCGACCCGGCCCGCACCCTGTTTGTGGATGACTCGCCCCGCATCCTGGCGGCGGCGGGGGAGTTCGGCATAGGTCACCGGCTGGGGATCCTCAATCCCGACAGCCAGCGCCCGCGCCAGGTGATGGCCGGGGTGCCGGGGATCTGCGATTACGGCAGCCTGATCCCCGCGCTGCTGGCCAATCCGGTCAGAACCGACCCTGGTAGTTGAGGGTGATGACGCCGCGGTTGTCGGGGCGCCCCAGCATGGCCAGGGCACTGCGCATGTCCGCCGGCATGGCCGGCCCCGGAGTCAGCTTGCCCTTGAACTGGTAGCGGCCATCCCAGCCCCACTCCCCTTCGCCGCTGAGACTCAGGCTATCGCTGCTCTGTTGCAGTTTGCCGACCAGCTTGCCGCCACGGCAGCTTAGGGTCAGCACGGGCTCGCCCAGAGCCAGCTCCCCTGCCGGGGTCAGCAGGCTGGCGCCACGCCAGCGCAGGGTTCCCTTTACCGCCTCACAGCCCTTGGCCGTCAGGCTGGCCTCAGGCAGACTCAGCTGCAGCTGGCCACTGCCCTGCAGCGGGAGGGGCAGCGGTAGGCGCGGCACCAGGTCTTCGGCATCCAGGTTCAGCTGCCAGTCTGCCAGGCTGAGCTGGCCGCCCAGGCCGACGCTGGCCTCCCCCTGACCGCGCAGACCCTGACGGCGGCCGAACTCCAGCTCCAGGCTGGGAGACAGCCACAGCAGGCTGGTGACCGGCAGGCGCCAATGCAGCCGTTCCACTTGCTCAGGCCCCCAGGCGAGGCGATCCACCTCCCCGCGCCACAGGGTGCCCTGCACCCCGTCGAGCCGTAGGGGAGCCGGCAGCGGCAGGGCGTTCAGCACCGCCTGGGCCGGCAGCTGGGCCAGCAAAAATCCGAGATAACACAAGAGGCTCAACAAGCCTCCCAACCACCACGACTTCATGAACGGCGCTCCAGAACCAAACGTCTAATTCTCACCTCGCCCTTGATCTCCGGCAGGGCCGACAGCTCCAGGGACGCCACAGTGACGCCGTACTGCTCCTCCAACTGTCGGACCCAGTCCAGCCAGCGCTCAAAGGGCAGCCGCTCTATCTCCACCTGCACCTGATCCTTCATGGACTGCATGCGAGTCAGGGTGATCTTGGCCCGGCTGGCGCTCTGATTCACCACCGACTCCAGCGAGCCGGACAGATCCACCTTGGCGCCGCCCTGGCGTTGCAGGCTGAGCACCCGGCCCCCCTGCTCCTGCATCCAGGCCAGGGTGGCCTGTTGGCTGGCCACCCGCTCCCGGCTATCCGCCAGTCCTTGCTGGAAGGGCTGCCACAGGCCCCAGTAGAGAAAGGCCAGCAGCAGGGCGCCCCCGCCCAGCAGCAGAAGACGACGCTCCCGCACGCTCAGGGTCTGCCAACGCTGCATCAGTGTCTGCATCATGACTTGTTCCTCAGGATCAGGGTGCCGGTGACCCGATTGCCTTCGCTGCGCATCTCGCTCGGCTTCACATCGAAGTTGTCGGCCACTAGGCTGCGGAAGCGATCGAAGCTGTCATAGCCGGCGGCGGACATCTGCATGCGCAGCTCCTGCTGCTTGCCGTCGTAACGCAGGGTCTGGGGCCGCAGATCCGGCAGCTTGGCCAGCACGGGGTGCAGTTGCTGCAGCATCTGCAGCAGACCCTGCTGACCGGCTACCCCCTCCAGCACCGCCAGGTGCTGCTTGAGCTGGCTGCGGGGGTTGATGAGGCGCTTGTCCTCGGGGAACAGCTGGCGGTAGACGCCGTCGATCTGGGCCTTGAGGGCCTGTTCCTGCTGGGCCAGCTGCCAGCGTTCGCTGCCCAGGTTGGCCAGTACCGCCAACAGACAGACGCCGGCGGCGATGGCCACCTTGCGCCAGGGCTGCCACAATCGGGTCCACTCCGGCTGCCGCCTATGGGTGCCGGTCAACAGGTTGGCGCTGTTGCCCAGCACGCCGGCGGCCAGCAGCTGCATGGCCAGCACCGGCGGCTCCGCCTGCCACTCACCCGGGGCGCCTTCTGGCACAGGGCCATAGCAGGCGATCGTGGGGGCCGGCTCGATGCGCACCAGCAGGGGATCCAGCCAAGCGGGCTCCACCACCATGCCGGTGCAGGGGCCGTTGCGGAACAGCCACTGTCCCGCCAAGGGCAGGGCGCTCCAGCGCTCCGCCTGCCAGGGCAGGCAGAGTACGTCCGGCAGCAGGCTGCGGGGCTGCAGGCCGGCCTCTTCCAGCCAGTCCAGCCACATGGCCATCCGCCCCTGCTCCACCGCCACCAAGTCCACCTGCTGGCCCTGCTGCCCCAGCAGCACCAGGTGCAGGGACTCCACGTCGGAGCCCAGCTCCTCTTCCAGCAGGTAAGGCAGGGCCTTGAGAGACTGGCGCGTCAGCCGTCCCGGCACCGTCACCTGGCGGAACGCCAGGTCGGCGGCGCTCACCAGCACGTGCAGCGGCCGGCCACCGGCCCGCTGGTGCAGCTGGTTCAGGTGCGCGGCGCCGGGCAGCACACCGCTGGCGATGACCTCATCCCCCGCCGGATCCCACACCAGCCAGGGAATGGGATCCCTGACCTGGCTGCCCAACCGTATAACGACTATTTCGCTCACTCCACTCCTCCGTATTGCCGGCGGATCACTTTCAATTTGTTGGCATCGGTCCGCATGAACAGGCTGCGCATCAGCAGGCGCCGCCCGTCGGTCCGATATTCGATCAGGGCATCAAAGTAGTAGCTCACGATCGCGATGACATTGCTGGGTTTATCCCCCAACCCGCTGAGGCCTGTGATGGCCCCCTCGGATAAAAACAGGCTGGTGGTATCCCAGCCGTCGGACGCCCGTTCCTCGATGAGCTTGCGGGCATCCTCCTCATCCAGCCGGCCGAGAAACAGGGCCGACAGCAAGGGTGCCTGGAACGGCCGCAGGGTGTTGACGTTCACCGCCAATGTGGTGGTGGGCAGGGCGCAAATGTAAGGCTCCAGCCGCCGATACAGCTCGGCGCTCACCCCGCGCACCGCCCGCAGCTCGGACACGTCCTGCATCAGGGTGTTGCCGGGCAGATAGGGCACCGACAGCCCCTCGTAATAGCTGTCCTCGGCGCCGTTGCTGGAGACCAGATCGCTGTCGCTGTCGATCCAGTCCCGCAGCGCCTCGGTGATCTGGGTGGCGGTGAAGGACTCCACGTCCAGTTCCATCAGCAGATGGCGGAACACCTGGGCCTCATAGGGCAGGTTGCCCTCGCCATCGTCGTTGTCATCCACCCCTGTGGTACCGGCGTTGATGGCGTTCAGGTTGTAACAGGCCTGGCCATCCCGTACCAGGCCGGCCAGCTGATCGCCGTTCTCAAGCGGAAACACCTGGCCGTCGGTGGCCCAGTACTGGGACAAGTCCGTCTTGTTGGGCTGATCCTTGATGTCCTGCAGCAGGGTCTTGGCCACCAGGGCCTCGCCGCTGCGCACGAACCAGTAACCTTCCAGGCTCACCTGCTGGGCGGCGCTGCGCTGCATGGCCAGGAAGAAACGGCTGCTCATGTTGCCGGCCACCAGCATCATCAGGGCCAGGATCAGCAGTACCACCAGCAGGGCGACCCCGGACTGCCGCCTCATGAGTCGCTCTCCACCAGGGTGAACACCCGGCGTATGCTGCCGTAATCCTCCAGCTCCACCGTCACCTCGATGCCGGTGGGCAGGGTGCTGGTATCGCTCCAACTCCCCAGCCAGCGGTTCTTCCAGTAACGGATCTTGAAGCCGGTGACCCGAGTCAGCAGGGTGGCCTCCTGAGGCTCGGTGCCGATCACGGGATCCGGGAACAGGTAACTCAGCCGCTGCAGCTTGCCCTCCTTGAGCCGATAGCCCACCCACTGCAGGTTAGAACGGCCCAACTGGGCCCCCGGGTTGAGCCAGCCGGTGTGCACGAAGGAGATCCCATCGTCCTCGCTCTGCAGCTCGGCGGCATTGACCCGGAGAACATCGTCACTGCTCTCGCCCTGCACCCGCACCGGACGGGGCACCGCCTGCTGGAAGTCCCGCGCCAGCACAGAGAAGGCCCGCTGCACCTCCCCCAGCCGACTGACCTGGGCGCGGGTCACCTCGTCGTTGCGCAACACCCCCTGCAGCACCTCATAGGCGGCCAGGCTCATGGCGGCGAAGATGGCGATGGCCAGCAGCACCTCCAGCAGGGTAAAGCCCGTGGCGGGCCGGCGGTTACTTATTGACATAGCTGCGCAGGGTCACCAGGGGTGACTCGTCCTTCTCCTCGGCCCGCACCTCCACATCCAGGGCGCGGAAGCTGTCGTCGGCGGTCTGCACCCCCTGCCAGCGCCAGTACCAGGTGTGGCCGGCCATCTCCTCCTTGCCGGTGATCCAGCTCATGCCAGGCCACTTGCCCTCCAGGCGCAGCTCGGCCATCTCGTTGTCCGCCACCCAGTTGGCAAAGGTGCGATTCTCCAGATGACCCAGGCCGCTGACCTGGTCGCCGGCACTCTTCACCAGGGCCAGGCCGGCCACGGCGAACACCGCCAGGGCCACCATCACCTCCAGGAGCGTCATGCCGGCGGCCCTCATTTATCTGCCGCCTCGATCTCGTCACCCTGCAGCAGGGTGAACTGGCCCAGCTCGTCGGCCCGGATCTGCCGAGTCTGATCGGCCTCCGCCTCGCTGCTGGCCAGGGTCAGGGCGAAGGGGGTGACCTCGCCCCCGGGCAAGAACAGGATCTGGGGATCCGCCTGCTGGCCCTCGGGCAACACGCCCCAGTCGCGATCCGAGGAGACCAGTCGGCTCTCCTCGGTTTCCAGCTGCAGCCCCCCCACCGTCAGGCTCAGGCTCAGGGTATCGCCGTAGTCCCGCTTGGCCGGGAACTTGTTCTGGGCATAGGGCACCCACTCCAGGTTATCCCAGTCCAGCCCCTGATCCAGGGGCGCGGCAGTGCTGCTGGTCTCGGCATCGGCGCTGGTCTTGGTGCGGCGGATCAGGAACTGGTAGCCGTGCTCATCCACCCGCAGCCCCAGGGTGCGCCCCTCCAGTATCGACTGCTCGGACGCCAGCTGCAGGGTGGCCAGCAACCGCTCGCTCTCGCTGCGCAGATCCTGAACCTTGCCCTGGGAGCCCACACCGGGCAGCGACAGTATGGCGATGCCCACACCACAGCCGATGATCACCACCACCAGCATGATCTCAATCAGGGTAAAGCCCCCTTGGCGACGCCCCATGGATCAGTTATCCGCCTTGCTGCCGTCCAGGTTCCAGTTGCCGATGTCGTCCTCGGAGCCGGACTCACCATCCAGCCCCATGGAGAAGACGTCGATCTTGCCGTGTTCACCCGGGCTCAGCATCTGGTAGGCGTTGCCCCAGGGATCCATGGGCAGGCGCTTGATGTAGCCATCCTCGCGATAGTTGCGCGGGGCGGGATCGGAGTCCGGCTTGGTCACCAGGGCATCCAGGCCCTGCTCCGTGGTGGGGTAGCGGCTGTTGTCCAGCTTGTACATGTCCAGGGCGTTTTCCAGCGCCACTATGTCGCTGACCGCCTTCTGGCGATCCGCCTTCTCCTTGTTACCCATCAGATTGGGTACCACCAGACTGGCCAGGATGCCGAGGATGACGATGACGACCATGATTTCAAGCAGGGTAAAGCCGCGCTGACGACGAGTTTGCATAAGGGTCTCCCGATAAGATGAATTACTGACTAACCATGTTGTTGAGCTGCAGTATGGGCTGCAGTATGGACATGACGATAAAGAGCACCACGCCGGCCATGCCCACCACCAGCATGGGTTCGAAGACCCCCAGAGCCATGTTGACCTGCCCCTCGAACTCCCGATCCTGGTTGTCCGCCGCCCGGGCCAGCATGTTATCCAGCTCGCCGCTGCGCTCGCCGGAGGCGATCATGTGCAGCATCATGGGGGGGAACAGCTTGGTGTTGTCCAGGGCCACCCGCAGGCTGGTCCCCTCCCGCACCCGCTCGGCGGCTTCCGCCAGCTTGGCCCGGGCGAAGTCGTTGGCCAGCACCTGGCCGCTGATCTTCATGCCTTCGAGCAGGGGCACGGCACTGGAGTTCAAGATGCTCAAGGTACGGGCGAAACGGGCCGTGTTGAGCCCGCGGCTGACCCGGCCGATCACCGGCAGACGCAGCAGCAGGGCATGATAGTGAATGCGCCGCTCCGGCGCCTTGTTCCACCAGGCGAACAGCAGGCCGAGGCCCGCCAGCAGCATCAAGAGCACCAGGCCGTAATCCCGCAGGAAGTCGCTGGCGCCGATGAGAAACAAGGTGGTGCCGGGCAGTTGCTGTTTCATGTGGATGAACTGCTCCACCACCTTGGGTACCACGGAGGTGAGCAGCACGCTGATGACCCCGATGGCCACCAGGGTCAGCACGGTCGGGTAGATCATGGCCTGCATCAGCTTGCCCTGCAGCTGCTGCCGCTGCTCCGTGTAGTCCGCCAGCCGGTTGAGCACAGTATCCAGGTGGCCGGACTTCTCGCCGGCGGCCACCATGGCGCGGTAGAGCTGATCGAAGGCGCCGGGGAAGCCCGCCATGGCATCGGCCAGGGAGTGACCCTCCACCACCTTGCTGCGCACTGCGGCGATCAGGGTGCGCAACCGCGGCTTCTCGCACTGCTGAGCCACCGCCTTCAGGGCTTCCTCGATGGGCAGGGCCGCCGCCACCAGGGTGGCCAGCTGACGGGTGATCAGGGCCAGATCCTTGGTGCCGAGGCGGGGGCGGAACAGGCTGAAGCTGCGCCCCTCCTGGCGGGCCAGCTCGCTGGCCTCGTTGACCTCTATGGGGGTCAGCCCCATCTCCCGCAGCTGCTGGCGCACCTGACGGGCGGAGTCGGCTTCCAGCACCCCGTGCTTCTTGCGGCCCTTGGCGTCCAGGGCCTGATAGGCGTAGGCGGCCATATCAGTCCTCCCGGGTCACGCGCAGCACCTCTTCGAGGCTGGTGATGCCGGCCAGCACCTTCTCCAGGCCGTCGTGGCGGATGCTGGGAGTATGGTCGCGGATGAGGCGCTCCACCTGCATCTCCCCCTCCCCGGCGTGGATGGCCTCGCGCACCGCCTCGTCCACCACCAGCAGCTCGTGGATGCCGGTCCGGCCACGGTAGCCGGTCTGGTTGCAGGCCTCGCAGCCGCTGGGCCGGTAGATCATCTGCCGGCTGTCGGGGGCGAGGGCCAGCAGCTCCCGCTCCTGGGAACTGGGCTCATGAGGTGCCTTACAGTGGGGACAGAGGGTGCGCACCAGGCGCTGGGCCAACACCCCCAGCAGGGAGGTGGAGAGCAGGAAGGGCTCGATCCCCATGTCCCGCAGCCGGGTGATGGCGCCGATGGCGGTGTTGGTGTGCAGGGTGGACATCACCAGGTGGCCGGTGAGGGAGGCCTGCACGGCGATCTGCGCCGTCTCCAGGTCACGAATTTCCCCCACCATCACCACGTCCGGATCCTGCCGCAGTATGGCCCGCAGGCCCCGGGCGAAGGTCATGTCCACCTTGCCGTTGACCTGGGTCTGGCCGACGCCTTCCAGGTCATATTCGATAGGGTCTTCCACCGTGAGGATGTTGCGATCCCGGGAGTTGATCTCCGACAGGGCGGCATACAGGGTGGTGGACTTGCCCGAGCCGGTGGGCCCGGTCACCAGTATGATGCCATGGGGCTTACGAATAAGATCCGAGATGCGATTACGGTTGGCCAGGGTCATGCCCAGTTGCTTGAGCTCCAGGCGCACGCTGTTCTTGTCCAGCAGACGCAGCACCACCCGTTCGCCGTGGCTGGAGGGCATGGTGGAGACCCGCACGTCCACCGCCCGACCGCCGATGCGCAGGGCGATACGGCCATCCTGGGGCACCCGCTTCTCGGCGATGTCCAGCTTGGCCATGACCTTGATCCGCGACACCAGTAGGGAGGCCAGCCGCCGCTGGGGCTTGAGGATCTCCCGCAGCACACCGTCGATGCGAAAGCGGATCACCAGCTGGCGCTCAAAGGTCTCGATGTGGATGTCCGACGCCTCCTCCTTGATGGCCTCGCTCAGCATGGCGTTGATCAGGCGGATGATGGGGGCGTCGTCGTCGGCATCCAGCAGGTCTTCGTTCTCCGGCATCTCTTCGGCCAGGGTAAAGAAGTCCATCTCGTTGCCCAGATCCTCCATCAGCTGACGCGCCTCGGAAGAGTCCCGCTGATAGCATTCGGTGAGCTGCTCGTCGAATGCCTCGCCGTCGAGCCACTGCACGGTGAAGGGGCCACCGGCCAGCCGGCGGACCTCCAGCATGGCCTCGGGCCGCACATCGTGCCGGCACAGCAACAGGCGCCCCTGGGGTTGCTCCAGCAGTATCACCCCCTGATCCCGGGCAAAGGCAAAGTGCAGCCGGAACGCATCCCGATGCGGCCCCTCCTCGCTCAAGATCTCGGCCGGCTCGACTCCCTTGACATCACTCACTGCTGGCTCCCGTCACTGGCCGAAGGGCTCAGGTTATCGCCGCCATATTCCGGCAGTATGGTCTTGTCCATGGTGGGGAACAGGCTGGACTCAGATGCCTTGTTGGACAACTGCTGGGCCCGGAACAGGTTGTACTTGGTGGAGGAGATGCTGTCATAGGAGGCCGGATCCCGCAGTATGGTCGGCCGGATAAAAACCATCAGGTTCTGCTTGGACTTGCTGTTGCTGGTGGAGCGGAACAGGTTGCCCAGCAGGGGGATGTCCCCCAGCAGGGGCACCTTGGAGACGGTTTCGGTGGTGGAGTCACTCAGCAGGCCCCCCAGCACCACGGTCTGGCCGCTCTTCACCAGCACGGCATTGCTGATGGTGCGGGTGTTGAAGGTGGACCCCAGATCGTCGCTACTGGTACTGGTTGAGTCAGCCACGCTGGAGACTTCCTGCTCGATCTCCAGCAGCACCGAATCCCCTTCGTTGATCTGCGGGGTCACCTTGAGCTTGGTGCCCACAGTCTTGCGCTCCACCGTGCTGTAGACGCTGCCGGTGGAGGAGGACTGGGAGCCGGTCACCACAGGCACTTCCTGACCTATGTTGATGGTGGCTTCCTTGTTGTCCAGGGTCACTATGCTCGGGGTGGCCAGCAGGTTGCTCTGGGTGTTGCTGGACAGGGCGGTCAGCAGGGCCCCCCAGTTGCCGGAGTAGAAGCCGGTGGCCAGGCCATTGAAGGAAGAGAGGGTTTCGAGCACGTCGCTGCTCAGCTCGCCGTCGTTCTGGTAATCCAGGGCGCCTTGCACCACCGAGCTGGCCGGCAGGCCGGTGTCGGTAAACTGCACCCCACCGCCGTAACGGTTGACCCATTGAACCCCCAGGCTCAGGGCGTCGCCATCCTGCACCTCGACTATGATGGCCTCCACCAGCACCTGGGCACGGCGGATGTCCAGCTTGGCGATGACCTTCTCCAGCTCACCCATCACGTCCGGCTCGGCGGTGATCACCAGGGAGTTGGTCTGCTCGTCGGCATCGATGCTCAGGTTGCTTTTCGCACTGGTGGTGCCCTTAGACTGCTGCTTCTCGGACTCGACGCTCTTGCTCACGCCGCCCAGCACGGCGGCCAGATCCTTGGCCTTGGCATACTTGAGGTAGAAGACCCGGGTGTTGCCCTGGGTTTCCTGATCCCGATCCAGCTGGCGCACCAGCTGCAGCACCCGCTGACGGGACTTGGGCTCGCCGCTCACCACCACGGAATTGGTGCGCTCATCGGCCACCACCTTGGGGGTCAGCACCGAGCTGACGCTGTTCTTGCCGTCCTCCTTGGTGAGGGTGGTCACCAGGCGGACTATCTCGGTGGCGGAGGCATACTTGAGCTTGACGATGTCCACGTCCTGATCGCCCACCTTGTCCACCCGGCGGACGATATCCACCAGGCGGTTGACCACGGCGGCCCGGCCGGTGATCAGCAGGACGTTGGAGGGTTCATAGTGCACCACGTTGCCACCGCCGGCATTGTCGTTGAGCTGTCGCAGCAGGGGCGCCAGTTCCCGCACCGAGACGTTGCGCACCGGCACCACCCGGGTCACCATCTCGTCGCCGATCCCCGGCTTGCCATCGTCCACCACGGGAATGGCCGAGGTCTTGGCATCCTTGGCCCGCACCACCTTGAGCACGCCATTGTCCATGGGCACCACGGCAAAGCCGTAGACATCCAGCACGCTGAGGAAGAATTGGTAGTACTGTTCATCGTTGAGCAGGTCATAGCTGCGGACGTTGATCTTGCCGCGCACCGAGGGCTCTATAATGATGGTCTTGCTCAGGTTCTTGCCCACCGTGTTGATGAACTCTTCAATGTCGGTGCCCTTGAAGCTGGCCGAAAACTCCGCCGCCGGGCTGAAACCCGGCGCCATCAAGACCGCTGCCAGCAGGCAGGCGCGCCAACTTGCCTTCCCTCTTGTCATCATTTACCGCTCGACTCCCTCAAATCGTTATTGATCCAGCGACACCGACAGACTCTGCTGTTCGCCGTCCCGCTCGATCGTCATGTCCAGTTGGCTGACTTCTTTCATCTGCTGCATGGCCTGCATGGCCTGAGACGGATCCCGCAGGTCGAAGCCGTTGATGTTGATGGCCAGATCGTTGGGCTGCAAGCCCAGATTGCCAAACAATTCCGGCTTCTTGCCGGGATTCAGCCGATAGCCCTTGAGCACGTTGTCCTCCCGCACCGGGGAGATGGTGATGTAATCCAGCAGTTGGGCCGGATCCTCGTTGATGTCATCCCGCAAGTCGGCCAGGTTGTCATCCTGCGGCTTGTCGCCGGGCGGCGGACTAGCCGGTGCCGCTCGACTCGGGGTCGTCTCGGCGCCGGTGCGGCCGTCTCCGTCCAGCATCAGGGTTTCATCCCGCCCCTGATTGTCGATGATGATCCGATCCGGCAACACGGCACGCAGGCGGGCTGGGGTACCGTCAATCTTGTCGCCGATGAGATAACTGGCCTGGGTGTTGCCCTGGGCTATGATGGCGATGGAGCGCTTGGGATCCGTGCTGGCCAGCAGCCCGGTCAGGGTGATGTTCAACTTGGTCTTGGGCGCCGACAGGCTTACCTGATCCAGCGGCAACAGCTCACCAGCGGCTCCCGGTCCCTGACCGGGGGCCGGCGCATCGGCCTTGCCGAACAGCGCCAGGCGCTGCAGCGGTCCCAGATCCAGGCGGGCCGGCCCATTCCCCTGCAGGGATGCGGGCGCCAAGCGGACCGCTCCCCCCTCGGTTTGCAGCCCGGGCCACCAACGCCAGGTCAGTTGAGCCAGTTGCTGGGTACAAAGCAGGATCAGCAGCCACATGCTTATTTGGCTCCAGCGGGCCATCGACACCCGTCCGAATATGGCCAACAGACTCTTGTACCGCTCCATGCCTCATCCTTATCAATCGTTCAACCCACCACAGACAATCGGGTCACGCGGCCGTAGCGGGCTATTCTCACCCGCCCCCCGGCTGCTGACAACCCATGGAGGGGGACAGGGATCTAATTCCTGACACAAGGCCGTCCATTGGACTGTTATAATCCGCCAATATGACGTTCATTTTGGTTAAAGCTTGAGATTTCAGCATGTCAGCCCCACATACCGACGACCAAGGCCTGCGCCTGGACAAGTGGCTCTGGGCCGCCCGCTTCTATAAGACCCGCGCCCTGGCCCGGGCCATGATCGAGGGGGGCAAGGTGCACTATAACGGCCAACGTGCCAAACCCAGCAAACAGGTGGAGCTGGGCGCCCGCCTCAAACTGTGGCAGGGCGACGAGGAAAAGGAAGTCGAGATCCGCGGGCTCAGCGGCCAGCGGCGGTCCGCCGAGGAGGCCCAGCGCCTCTACCAGGAGACTGCCGACAGCCTGGCCCGCCGGGAGCGCAATGCCGAGGCAAGACGCCTGGGCAGCCTGCACTCCCCCAAACCCGATACCAAACCCGACAAGAAGCAGCGGCGGGATCTGCTGCGCTGGAAACAGGGTTAACCGCCAAGATGAGAGACACTATGCACACTCAGGATCAACTGCACCGCTTCCTGTTCGAACACCACCAGGTGCGGGGCGAGCTGGTACAGCTCAACGACACCTTCGGCAAGATGATTGCCGCCCAGGACTATCCCTTGCCGGTCCAGACCCTGCTGGGGGAACTGCTGGTGGCCAGCAGCCTGCTGACCGCCACCTTGAAGTTTGAAGGCTCCATCACCATACAGGTGCAGGGCGATGGCCCGGTGCGCTTCGCCGTGATCAACGGCGACCACCTGCAGCAGCTGCGGGGCGTGGCCCGCTGGGAAGGCGAGCTGCCGGCCGACGGCGGCCTGCGCGACCTAGTGGGGAATGGCCAGATCGTCATCACCATCACCCCGGACGAGGGGGAGCGCTACCAAGGCATAGTCGCCCTGAGCGGCGACAGCCTGGCCAGCAGCCTGGAAGCCTACTTCGCCCAATCCGAACAGCTGCCCACCCGCATCTGGATCCATACCGGCGACCACCTGGGGCAACCCAAGGCCGCCGGCATGCTGCTGCAGACCTTGCCGGCCAGTCATGAGGAGCATGCCGAGGACTTCGACCATCTGCAGCAGCTCACCGATACCATCAAGGCCGAGGAGCTGTTCAGCCTGCCTGCCGAGGAGATCCTCTACCGCCTGTATCACCAGGAAGAGGTGCGCCTGTTCGAACCCCAGCCGGTGAGCTTCCGCTGCACCTGTTCCCGGGAGCGCTGCGCCAACTCCCTGCGCCAGCTGGGCGAGCAGGAGACCCGGGAGCTGCTGGCCGAGCAGGGCAGCATCGACATGCACTGCGACTACTGCGGCAGCCACTACCGCTTCGACGCCATTGACGTGGAGGCCCTATTCGCCGGCGGCCACAGCAGTCCGTCGATACAGTAACAATTCATTGCGGTAGACCATGAGGGCAGAATTTTCTGCCCTTTTTTCTTGATCTGGCCGACATAAAATGAATTGCTGGATCTTTGAGCAGGGTCGCTTTAATGCCCAGGTGGACTGCTAGACTCGGAGCTAGTCAGGCTTAAACCCTACTGAAAACCAGGAGAATAATATGGCGAATCCATCCAACCTGGCCGATGTTTTGTGCCTCGAGCGCTATGGCATAACTGACGTAACCGACGTAGTCCGCAACCCCTCCTACGACCAGCTCTTTCAGGAAGAGCTCAACCCCAAGCTGCAAGGCTTCGAGCGTGGTGTGCTCACCGATATGGGCGCCGTCAAGGTGGACACCGGCGTGTTCACCGGCCGCTCCCCCAAGGACAAATACGTCGTCATGGACGACATCACCCGCGACACCATCTGGTGGTCCGAGGGTGGCAAGAACGACAACAAACCCATCAGCCCCGAGATCTGGCGACACCTCAGGCAGTTGGTCGCCGCGGAACTCTCCGGCAAGCGGCTGTTCGTGGTGGACGGCTACTGCGGCACCAATCCGGACACCCGGCTGGCGGTGCGCATCATCACAGAGGTCGCCTGGCAGGCCCACTTCGCCACCAACATGTTTATCCGCCCCTCCGCCGCCGAGCTGGCCAGCTTCGAGCCGGACTTCGTCACCCTGAACGGTTCCAAGTGCGTGAACCCCGAGTGGCAGTCCCAGGGGCTCAACTCCGAGAACTTTGTGGCCTTCAACCTGACCGAGAAGATGCAGGTCATCGGCGGCACCTGGTATGGCGGCGAGATGAAGAAGGGCATCTTCTCGGTGATGAACTACCTGCTGCCCCTCAAGGGCGTGGCCTCCATGCACTGCTCCGCCAACGTGGGGCAGGACGGCGACACCGCCATCTTCTTCGGCCTGTCCGGCACCGGCAAGACCACCCTCTCCACGGATCCCAAACGCGCCCTGATCGGCGATGACGAGCACGGCTGGGACGACGAAGGGGTGTTCAACTTCGAGGGCGGCTGCTACGCCAAGACCATCAAGCTGTGCAAGGAAGCCGAGCCCGACATCTACAACGCCATCCGCCGGGACGCCCTGCTGGAGAACGTCACGGTCGATGCCGATGGCAAGATCGACTTCGACGACGGCTCCCGCACCGAAAACACCCGGGTCTCCTACCCCATCTACCACATCGACAACATCGTCAAGCCCGTGTCCAAGGCCGGTCATGCCACCAAGGTGATCTTCCTGACCGCCGATGCCTTCGGCGTGCTGCCGCCGGTGAGCAAGCTGACCCCGGCCCAGACCCAGTACCACTTCCTGTCCGGCTTCACCGCCAAGCTGGCGGGCACGGAGCGGGGCGTCACCGAGCCGACCCCCACCTTCTCCGCCTGCTTCGGCAAGGCCTTCCTCACCCTGCACCCCACCAAGTACGGGGAAACCCTGGTGAAGCGGATGGAGGCGGCCGGCGCCCAGGCCTACCTGGTGAACACCGGCTGGAATGGCACCGGCAAGCGCATCTCCATCAAGGACACCCGCGCCATCATAGACGCCATCCTGGATGGCAGCATGGACCGGGTACAGACCAAGACGCTGCCCATCTTCAACCTGGCGATGCCGACGGATCTGCCCAACGTGGATCCCAAGATACTGGATCCGCGGGATACCTATGCCAGCGCCGAGCAGTGGGAGGAGAAGGCCCGGGATCTGGCCGGCCGCTTCATCAAGAACTTTACCCAGTACACGGATACCGAGGAGGGTAAACAGCTGGTGGCCGCTGGCCCGCAGCTGGAGTAGGCGCCCCTGTGATCGACGACGGCGGGCCAAGGCCCGCCGTTTTTATTCCCCTCGTGCCGGCAACTCGGCCAGCAGCAGCGTCTCTGTCTCCCCGGCGCGGGCCAGCTCCATGCCCTGGGGACCGAAGATGCCACTCAAGCCGGTATAGCTAAGATCCGCCTCCTCACCGGCATAGTTGGCATACACCAGGTACACCGACTGTTCCAGCGTGCGGGCGGGTCCGGCCAGCCGTGCCGCCGCCACATAGGGCTGCATGTTGGCGGTCGGGGCCAGGATCAGGTCGGCCCCCTGGGCCGTCAACCGCGCCACCGTCTCCGGGCACTCCACGTCGTAACAGATGAGCAGCCCCAGGTGGTAGCCGTGCCAGGCCACCGTGGTCAGCTCCTGGCCCGGCAAAAAATCCACCGTCTCCTGCTCACCAAACAGGTTGATCTTGGCATACCGCAGTCGGCACTCCCCCTGCTCATCCCACAGGGCCGCCACATTGCGGATCCCATCCTGGCCTAGCTCGGGATAACCCAGCACCAGGGCGATCTTCTGCTGCCGAGCGATGGCCGCCACCCTGGCCAGGGCGGGGTGCGTCGGCGCCAAGGCCAACGCCGGCAATCGATCCCCCAGCCGATAGCCCGTCAGGTAGAGCTCAGGCAACACCAGCAGGTTGGCACCGGCGCCGGCACAGGCCGCCGCCATCTGCTCGAGACGCGCCAGGTTACTGTCCAGATCCGCCGTCCAGGCCCGACACTGATAAAGGGCCACACGCATACGCGAACACTCCCAGGCAATGGCGGCCCAACGGGCCGCCTCACGGTGGATCAATCGGCCTTGACGCTGGTCCAGACCGCATCATACAGGCGGATCTTGTCCCCCAGATCCCGCACCAGGAACAGCCGCTTGCGCACGTCATCCGACGGATAGAGATCCGGATTCTGACCCAGGGCCGGCGCTATCTGCGGCAAGGCGGCGGTATTGGGGGTGCCGCCAAACAACCAATTGGCATTCTTGGCCGCCACCTCCGGGCGCATCATGTACTCGAAGAACTTGCGCGCCGCGGCCACATTCTGTGAGCTGGCCAGCAGACACATGTCCTCCTGGAAGCCATTGGCCCCCTCCTTCGGGATGGCATAACCCACGGCATCGGGCTTGGAGGCGACGGTTTGTGCCGCCGAGCCGGACCACCACTGGGCCACGGCAAAGTCCCCATTGATCACCTTGTCCCCGATCCCATCGGTCAGCATGGCGGCCCAGTGGGGCTTGGCCCGCTTGATGGTATCCCGGGCGGTCGCCAGTTCCTTGGGGTTGGTGGAGTTGAAGTCGAAGCCGTTGTACACCAAGGCGGCACCTATGGTCTCACGGACATCGTCCAGCACGGCGATCTTGCCCCACAGGGCCTTGGGCGGATCGAAGACGATCTTCCAGCTGTTCACCTCGTAGCCCTGGGTCAGGGCCTTGTTGTAGATGAGCCCTGTGGTCCCCCAGTTGTACGGCATGCAGATCTCGTGGTCCGGATCGCTGTTGGCCAGGAAGTACTGCTGACCCAGATTGTCATAGCCCTTCAGCGTCTTGAGCTGGGCACTCTGCAGCAAGCCAAGCTTGGTCATGATGTCCTGCATGAAGACGGAGGGAAACACTATGTCGTAACCCTGGGCGCCGGCCTGGATCTTGGCCAGCATCTCCTCGTTGTTGCCATAGTTGTCCAGGGTGGTCTTGATGCCGGTCTCTTTTTCAAAGTCCGACACCACCGCAGGATCTATGTAGATGGTCCAGTTATACAGATGCAGCTCTTCGGCTTGGGCCCCCAGGGAGGCCACCGCCAACAGGGCGGCACAGGCGGATCGGTTGATGTGCATTGGACGAACTCCTTTCGTTGATGGACTGACTAATGACGGGTCTTGTGGCTGGCCGGGGGACGCCGCAACCAGAGGGCGGCAAGCACCACCACCATGGACAGCAGAATCATCAGCACGGACACGGCATTGATCTCCGGCGACACATTGCGCTTGATGGCACCGAACAGGTAAACCGGCAGCGTGGTGGAGCCGATGCCGCAGGTGAAATAGGCGATGACCAGATCGTCAAACGAGATCACCACCGACAACAGGAAGCCCCCCAGGATGCCGGGCAGCAGCTGAGGCAAGGTGATCCGGCGGAAGGTGGTCCAGGGCGAGGCCCCCAGATCCGCCGACGCCTCCTCCAGCTGCGCATTCATCCCGGCCAGTCGCGCCCCCACCACCACACAGACATAGGAGGAGAGAAACACTGTGTGGGACAGGATCACAGAGCCGCGTCCCAGGGGAAAATGGATCGAGGCAAAGAACACCAGCAAGGCGATACCCAGCACTATGTCGGGGATCACGATGGGCAGGTAGAGACTGGTCTTGTAGGCCAGCCGGCCGGGGAAGCGGCAGCGAGCCAATCCCAGGGCGGTCAGGGTACCGATGACGGTGGCCAGGGCGGCGGCGGAAAAGGCGATGATCACACTGTTGATGGCCGCCGGCCCCAGGTTGGGATCGGAATAGAGCTGCAGGTTACCCTCGCCGGCCAGGCCGTGCTCCGGGCCTATCACCCCCAGGTTGGCCAGCACCCGCAGGTACCAGTCGAAGGTGAAGCCCTGCCAGGTCATCATGCTGATGGCGTTGGCGTTGAAGGAGTAGACCACCAGCACGCCGATGGGCAGGTAAAGAAACAGAAAGAAGAACCAGACATGCAGGCTCAGCAGCCGGCCGGGCAGCCCCGCGATTCTATTTTTCATGATGCATCTCCGCGTCACGGGCCTCGCTGCGGGCCATGGCTAACAGGCACAGCAACACGGCCCCACTCAGAACGGTGGCGATGGCGGAACCGAACGGCCAGTCCCGGGCCGACAGAAACGCCTGGGCCAGCAGGGGGCCCACCAGCAGATCCTTGGCCCCGCCGATCAGGGTCGGTGCGATGAAATTGCCGAAGGCCGGGATGAACACCAGCACGCAGCCGGCGACCACCCCGGGCATGCACAGGGGCAGGATCACCCGGCGAAAAGTCGTCAGCCCATTGGCCCCCAGATCCCGGGAGGACTCCAGCAGGCGGGCGTCCAGCTTCTCGATGGAAGCGAACAAGGGCAGCACCATGAAGGGCAGGTACTGGTAGATCATGGAGACGATGACGGCCCCCGGGGTGTAGATGAGCTGGAGTGGCTCATGGATCAAGCCCAGCCCCAGGAGGATGTTGTTCACCACACCGTCCGCCCTCAGTATCAGCATCCAGGCGTACACCCGGATCAGGGCGTTGGCAAAGAAGGGCAAGGTGACCAGGGTCAGCAGCATGAACTTGCTGCGGGCCGGCCGCCGGGCGATATACCAGGCGGCGGGAAATGCCACCAGCAGGGTCAACAGGGCGGTGATGAGCGCCACCAGCGCCGACTTGGCGAAGATGCGCAGGTAGACGAAATCCCAATCCCGCAGCAGATCTTCGTTGGGCAGGCCGAAGATACGGGCGTAGGAGTCCAGATCCAGCTGCCACTCGACCCCGCCATAGGTGCCCCGGGTCAGCACGCTGTAGACCACCACTATGGCCACCGGCACCACGAACAGCAGCAGGAGCAGCACAAAACCGGGCAGCAGCTTGCCCATACCGGGACGCCACCAGGGCTTGGGAGAGGAAGCATGATCGATTTCTGACATCTGTGTTCCCCCTAATCCCGAAGCAGACAGAGGTCGGCCGGGTCATAGCACAGGCTGAGGGGCTCCCCAGGGCGCGGCAGTTGCCCCGCCAGGGTGGTGATCAACCGCTCCTCCCCCGCCAAGGCCAAGCGTACCCGGGTCAGGTTGCCCAGATAGGTCGCCTCCTGGACGATCCCGCTCAGCCTGGGCAACTGGCTGTCGGCGGTCACCGGCTGCAATTTTTCTGGCCGCAAGGAGACACACAAGGGGCCGGGCGGGCAGGCCGTGCCCAACGCCAGCCGATTCCCCCCGACGGAGGTGAGGCTCGCATGGCCCGCCGCATCCACCGTCACCTGACCGTCAAACAGGTTGGTCTCGCCGACGAAACCGGCCACGAAGCGCGTCTGGGGACGCTCGTAGATCTCCCGCGGCGCGGCCTGTTGCTCGATCTGGCCGCCGTTCATCACCACCACCAGATCCGACATGGAGAGGGCCTCCTCCTGATCGTGGGTGACGCACAAGAAGGCGATCCCCAGCTCGTTCTGCAATCGCTTCAGCTCCACCTGCATCTCCTTGCGCAGCTGCCGATCCAGGGCGGCCATCGGCTCGTCCAGCAGCAGCACCTTGGGGCGCATGACGATGGCCCGGGCCAGCGCCACCCGCTGTTGCTGGCCGCCGGAGATCTGGGTGATCTTGCGTGACTGCATGTCGGGCAGACGCACCATGGCCAGGGCCTCGGACACCCGCTGGCGCACCTCCTCTTTGTCGAGGCCGGCCACCTCCAGACCGTAGGCCACGTTCTGCCCCACCGTCATATGGGGAAACAAGCCATAGTGCTGAAATACGGTATTGGTGGGCCGCTTGTTGGCCGGCACCCCTTCCATCAGCTCCTCGCCGATGAAGATGCCCCCCAGGGACGGCTCCTCAAACCCCCCGATCAGCCGCAGCAGCGTGGTTTTGCCACAGCCGGAGGGGCCTAACAGGGTGGTGAATTTACCGGCGGGAATATCCAGGGTGATGTCCTTGAGGGCATGCACCCACTGGCCATCGGGCGAGAGGAAGCGCTTCGAGACCCGGGAAACCTGTACTACTGCTGGCACGTCCATAGGCAAGTCAATCGTCCGTCTGTTGTCCTGAAGAAAAGCAAGTGCGTGGGCACTCGGTCTGCCTCAGTAAAAACACGGGATGCAATGTTGGTCAAGTAGATTTTTGTGATTGATGTTTGTTGACTAACATTTTGACCTTGGTCATGCTTTCCACAAAACCGGTCAACAACACGAACGACGAAGAGGATGGGATATGGCCGCTAAGGATCCCGCACGGTACGCGCCGGATGGCAAGGCCAGGGCGCGAGGATGGGAATTGCCCCTGCCGGGTATCACTGGCAAGAACAATGCCATCACAGATGTTCCCGGTGTCAGCGTGGGCTACACCACGCTGTCGGATCCGGCCAAACCCGAGATCCAGACCGGCGTCACCGCCCTGCTGCCCCGACCGCCGGGTGAGCTACTCTGCCCGGTGTGGGGCGGGCACTTCGCCATGAATGGCAACGGGGAGATGACAGGTTGCCATTGGCTGCAGGAGGCCGGTTGGTTTACCGGCCCCATCACCCTCACCAACAGCTTTTCCGTCGGCGTGGCCCATCATGGGACCCAACGATGGATGATCACGCACCATGGTGAAGAACTGCGCCGGCACCGGCTCTGGCTGCTGCCGGTGACCGCCGAGACCTACGACGGCTGGCTGAACGACATCTACGGCCAACATGTTCAGGAGGAGCATGTGCTGGCGGCCATCGATGGCGCCCGCACGGGCCCCCTGGCGGAAGGCGCCGTGGGGGGCGGCACCGGCATGATCGCCTACGAGTTCAAGGGCGGCACCGGCACCGCCTCCCGCCTGGTCGACCTGAATGACAACACCTACACCCTGGGGGTGCTGGTGCAGGCCAACCATGGCCTGCGCCCCTGGCTGACCGTCTGCGGCCAGCCGGTGGGCAAACAGATGCCCGGCCCCAGCATCTGGGCCCACGAACACGGCTCCATCATCGTCATCCTGGCCACCGACGCCCCCCTGTTGCCCATCCAGCTGCAGCGGCTGGCCCGGCGGGCCGCCATCGGGATTGGCCGTGGCGGTACGCCCTCCGGCAACAATTCCGGCGACATCTTCCTCGCCTTCTCCACCGCCAACAATCCGGGGCCCCTGCCCGAGCCGAGCCAGTTTCGCTTCGACACGCTGAACAACGATGGGCTGGATCCCCTGTTCATGGCGGCCGTGGAGGCGGTGGATGAGGCTATCCTCAATGCCATGCTGGCCTCCAGCGCCTGTACCGGCTATAAAGGGCGACACGTGGAAGCCCTCGATCCGTCGAGGTTGTTGCAACTGTTGAAGGCCTGATGGATCACATCCTCAAAAAATTCCTCACCCCCGAGGCCCGCCGCACCAAATCCGGCCGGCGGCTGTCCGATTACTTCACCAACAACCTGCATGAGGCCCCCTTCGAGACGGTGAGCTCCATCGCCGACAAGGTGGGGCTCAGTCCCATGACGGTCACCCGCTACCTGCGGGAGCTGGGCTATGGCAGCCTGCAGGAGCTCAAGGTGGAGCTGCGGCACGGACCCATCAGCTCGGCCTGGGATATCAGCGACAGCGTGGATGCCCTGCGGCGCGAACAGGGTGAGGGGCGGCTGCTGTCGGAATTGGTGGTGCAGCAGATAGAGGTCCTGCAGCGGCTGCATCAGCTCACCCACAACCCGGACTGGCAACCCATAGTCGACGCCCTGGTGCAGACCCCCAACCTCCACATCGCCTCGTACCAGAACATTGGTTACATAGTGCGTTACTTCAGTGAGCAGATGACCTATGTTCGCCCCGGCGTGCGCTATGTGGATGGCATGAACGGCACCTATGTGGAGGTGTTCGACAGCCCGGCCGCCGACACCCTGCTGGTGCTGGTGGACTGCCGCCGCTTCGCCAGCAAATCCCAGCTGCTCTACCAGGCCGCCATGGCGGCCGGCATCAAGGTGCTGCTCATCACCGACTCCCACTGTGACTGGGCCCAAGAAGACAACACCCTGACCCTGACCATCCCCATCATGGGATGGCGTACCTGGGATTCATTTATGCCCTTGGCCGCCCTGCTGGACCTCTTGGTCACCAGCTGCGTCGTCAGCACGGGCGCCAGCGCCGTGTCTCGCGCCAACCAGATCCGCAGCCTGCAGGATCACTTCAGCGATTTTGCCAAAGGCTAACCGCCTCCTCACAGCGAGCATCCAACCCAGTGAAAACCAACCTCATCACCCGTGAAGGCTTCAACGCCCTCAAACAGGAACTGGATTACCTGTGGCGCGAACACAGACCCGACATCACCGCCAAGGTGGCCTGGGCCGCCAGCCTGGGGGATCGCAGCGAGAACGCCGACTACCACTACAACAAGAAGCTGCTGCGCCAGATCGACCGGCGGATCCGCTACCTGACCAAGCGGTTGGAGGAGTTGAAGATCGTCGATCATGCCCCGGCCCAGGAGGGCAAGGTGTTCTTTGGCGCCTGGGTGGAGGTGGAGAACGACGAGGGGGAACAGCTGGTGTTTCGCATCGTGGGGCCCGACGAGATCTACGCGCGCAAGGACTACATCTCCATCGATGCGCCTATGGCCCGGGCCCTGCTCAAGAAGGAGCCGGACGACGAGGCGGACGTCATGACACCTGCCGGCAAAAAAACCTGGTATATCAACCGGATCTGGTACGTCTGACCCGGGAGTCCTACTCCTGGGTCAGCAGGGCCACCACCGCCTGACGGCTGAGGTTGGCCTGGGCCTGCAGGCTGGTAGCCACCTGCTGGTAGCTCCCCTGGCCCAGGGCTTGCCCCAGGCTGCCCACCAGCGCCCCCGCCTGCTCGCTGCCCGCCAGCTGTTGGGCCGACAGGCTCTGTACCTGCTGCAACAGGTTCTGCCGATAGCCCCGCAAGGCCGTCAGGGTCTGCTGGATCTGCGCCAGCAGGCCGTTGACCTGCTGCTGGGCAGCCTGACGCTGGCTGCTATCCCCACTGGCCAGGGTCTGAGCCAGCTGCCCCAGGGCCGAAGGCTCGGCACGCAATGACACACTCACCGGATTGCCCGCCGGCACCCGGATCCCCTGGCCCGTCATCAGGATGGGCTGGCTGAGCTTGCGCTCGTCCGCCCCCGTGGCGCTGAAACGCAGCTGCCCCTGACCGGAGAGATCCACCCGTATGCCCTCTTTTTGCAGGGCACTGTTCAGGGTATCCGCCACCGTCTGGCCGGCGCTGTCCGCCGGCAGGCTGACGCTGACGCCGCTGCGGCTGGCCGGAAAGTAGATCCGCATCTGTTCGTCGCTGGGACGGGCCGATAGCAAGTCCACCTTGTCCAGCACATAGCCCCGGCGACCGGCCTCTCCGCCCATCACGGTCGGCTGCAGCTGGGCACTCAGGCTGCCCTGGGCGCTGATCTGCTGATCCAGCTGCTGCAGCTGCTGGCTGAGGGTGGTCATCTGGGTGCTGGCCTGGCTCAGTTGCTGGCTGGTCTGCAACAGCTGCCGGTAGGTGGACAGCAGGGCCGCCTCGCCAAGCTGACTGTCGGTGAGGGCCGCCTGGGCATCTGCCAGGGTCGACCAGCTCTGGAACTGGTTGACCCAGTCGCTGCTCTGCCCCCCCAGGGCGCTGCCGCTCGTCTCCTGGATCCCGCTCCCATTGCTGGCCACCGCCGTCGTGGCCTGGCCGCCGGGATTGCTGACCGGCTCCTGGCCACCACGCACCACGGCCAGTGATTGGCTGGCCTGGCTGTCCTCCACCCGCGGGCGGGCATCGGTGACCGGCGACCAGGCAGAGCCAAGCAGGCTGGCATCCGAACCGGTTGAGGGAGTGCTGGCCAAGGTCATACAGGTCTCCCTCAGCCTATCTCGTCAAATAGGCTCAGGCCCATGATGGAGGAGAGTACCTGCTGGGTGACCTGCAAGGTGGTGAGTATCTGCTCCGACTCCACCGTGGTCTCGGCATAGTCCGCCTCGCCGATGGAGTTGCTGAGGTTCTCGCTGTAAAGCAAGGTCTCGCTGTGTGCGCTGGCCAGGGTGTCCAACTGGTTGCTGCGCGCCCCTATGCTGGCGATGGCGGAACTCAACTGGCTGCTGTAGCCGTCTATGGTGGTGAGCATGCCGCTGGCGCTGCTGTTGTCCCCGGCAGCCAGTGAGCTGATGAGGCCACTCAGATCGTCGAACATGTTGCTGCTGCCGGCGAAGAAGATGTCCGACAGGTTGTCGGTGCTGGCTACCGTGATGCCATCCCCCACGCTGATCTCCCGCTGGTAGTCGTCGCCGCCGTAGCTGTAGGTACCGGTGGCCTCGTCATACACCACCGGCAGGCTGTCGTTGAGACTGCCGGAGAAGAGGTAGTTGCCGCTGGCATCGGTCTGGTTGGCCAGATCCACCAGGGTATCCAGCAGGGACTGCAGCTCGGTGGCGATGTCCGCCAGATCCGCGCTACTGTAGCTGTCGTTGGCCGCCTGCACCGTCAGATCCCGGATGGAGCCGAGGACGTCCGTCATGGTGGAGAGCTGGGTCTCGGAGGCACTCAGCTGGCTGCTGGCGGTCTCGATGTTGTCCAGATACTGGCTGAGACTGTTCTGCTGGACCTGCAGCTGGCTGATCCGGGCGTAGCCGATGGGATCGTCCGACGGCACATTGATGCTGGAGCCGGTGGAGAGCTGGTTAGCCACCGAGTAATAGCGGGCATATTGGTCCTGCATGCTCTTGAGCAGCATGGCCGACGTCTGGGAAGAACTAACACGCATTCGGAGCCCCTTAGAACATGTTGAGCACGGTATCGAACAACTCGTCGGCGGCGGAAAGCACCTTGGCGTTGGCCGAGTAGATGTTTTGGTAGACCACCAGGTTGGCCGCTTCCTCGTCCAGATTGACCCCGCTGATGGAGTCCAGGCTGTCGGACAGCGAACTCTGCAGCGTGGTGCTAGTACTGAGGGCATTGCTGGCCTGGCTGGACACCTGACCCAGCCAGGTCACCAGGGCCGTGTAATCGGACTGCTGATCCTCTGACAATTCCAGCATGGCCAGCAGGTTGTCGTTATCCCCGCTGCCGGTGGTGGATGACCCCGCGAAGGCCAGATCGTCCGTGGTGAAGCCGCTGCTGACACTCAAGGTCCCGGCCGGATCCTGGCTGTCCCAGCTGAACAAGGCGGCACCGCTGTCGCCATCCAGATCATAGCCGTCGGCCTGGGCGTCATTGAGCGCCTCGGCCACCGCCACAGCAATGGAGTCCAGCTGGCTCTGGGTGGGTTCCAGTACCTCGTTGACGAAGGCGAACAGGCCTCCCAGGCTGCCAGACATCTCCTCGCTGATGCTGGTGGTCTGCTTGCCAAAGGTCAGGCTCAGGCCACTGCTGCTGTCCCAGCTCAGGGTGGCGGCATTGCTGCCGCTCACCAGGGTCTGGCCCTGGGGCAGGGTCAGGCTGTAGCTGCCGTCGGCCTGGGCCAGCACATCGAACTCCACCAGTTCGCTGAGGCTATCGATAGCCGCGTCCCGGCTGTCCTCCAGAGCGCTGGTATCCAGCCCCTGGCTCTGCAGGCTGACGATCTGCTGGTTGAGATCGGCGATCTGGGCGCTGAGATCGTTCACCTGGGTGACGGTACTGTCGATCTGGCTGTTCACGTCCTGGGCGATATCGTCCAGGTAGCCCGACAGGGCGTTGAAGGTGGTGGCCAGGGTCTGGGCCGCGGTGAGCACCGCCGTGCGCAGCGCCTCGTCGTCCGGGGAGCTGCTGGCGGACTCCAGGGCGCTATAGAAGGCGGAGAGACTGCTGGTGATGTCCAGAGAGTCGCTGCTCATCAGCTGTTCCAAGTAGCTGCTGTAGTCGCTATAGCTGGTGTAATAGCCCACCTCGGAGGTGCTGCCCCAGGTCTGCTGCTGCAGAAAGAAGCTGGTTTGCCGCTCCAGGCTGCTGGCGCTCACCCCGCCGCTTGCCTGACTGGTCAGCACCACGGTGCGCCGGCTGTAGCCGTCCGTCTCTGAATTGGCGACGTTGTTGCTGATGGTGTTGAGCACCACCTGGGTCGCAGACAGGCCGGATGCGGCCGTGCTGATCATGGTCATGTCATCGCCCCTTGCTGGCGGTTGCGAATGGGAGAACGGGTTCTGCTGACAGATAAGCGACCCGGCTGCGCCAATTCTTTAATGGTGGAGGCTGCCATCCGCCTCGCCGTCATCAGCGGCGACCTCATCGGGCAGCAGATGACTCATCTGGGCGACGATCTGGCTCTGCAGGCCGGTCTTGTTCTGGTTGGCCATCATCAGGGCCAGCTGGCTGTCGCACAGCTCCTGATAGAAGCGCTGGCTGTCGCTGCTCAGCAGGCTGTCATCGCCGGCCAGCACCTCGGTGGCCTCACGCATCTGGTGCAACACCTGCTTGAGGAACTGCACCTCGAACTGGCGGGCGGCGCTCTCCAGCGCCTGGCCCTGATCGGCGTTGTGCTTGATGGCCTCCAGGCCATGCAGATCCTGATAAAAGGTCAGGTCCGGCGCGTCTTGCTGATCAATCTTCATCTAAATCACCACCAGGTCGGCATCCAGGGCGCCGGCTTCATGTAGGGCCTGAAGGATGGCCATCAGATCGTCCGGCGTGGCCCCCAGGGAGTTGATGGCCTTGACGATCACCTCCAGGGAGGTGCCCTCCGGCCAGATGAACATGTTCTTCTGCGGCTGATCCACCTGAATGCTGGAGTCGGGGGTGGTCACCGTCTGGCCGTTGGAGAAGGCGCCGGGCTGACTCACCTGCTGGTTCTCCGTGATGCTCACCGTCAGGCTGCCGTGGGTGACGGCGGCCCGGGTCACCTTGACCTCCTTGCCGATCACCACGGTGCCGGTACGGCTGTTGAACACCACCTTGGGCCGTTCATGGCCCTGATCCACCTGGATGTCCTCCAGCAGGGAGAGAAAGGCGATGCGCTGGCTGGCATCCTGAGGCGCGGTGAGCACCACGCTGCCGGGGCTAGCGGCCTTGGCCACCGGCCCCAGCCGCTGGTTGATGGCCCGCTCCACGTTACGGGCGGTGCGGATGTTGGGGGTCAGCAGGTTGAGCTGCACCTTGGCCTTGTCGGTGAAGCTGCCGGGCACCTCCCGCTCGACGATGGCCCCGCCGGGGATGATGCCGGCGGTGGGCACGTTGACCGTCACCGAACTGCCGGACTGGCCCTGGGCATTGAGACCGCCCACCACCAGGTTGCCCTGGGCGATGGCGTAGACCTCACCGTCCACCCCCCGCAACGGGGTCAGCAGCAGGGTGCCGCCCCGCAGGCTCTTTGCATCGCCGATGGAGGAGACGGTGACGTCCAGGGTCTGACCGCGACCGGCATAGGCCGAGAGGCGGGCCTGTACCGACACCGCCGCCACGTTCTTAAGCTTGGGATCCGTGCCCTCATCCAGCTGAACGCCGAACTGCTTGAGCATGTTGGTCATGGATTGGCTGGTGAACTCTACCTGACTGCGGTCACCGCTGCCGGAGAGCCCCACCACCAGGCCATAGCCCACCAGCAGGTTCTCCCGCACCCCCTGGATATCCACCAGATCCAGCAGGGGACGGCTCTTGGTGGGTTGGGCCGCCGCCAGTGCCAGGGCCGGCAGCAGGGCCAGCACCAGCCACAGATGTCGTGTCATGGGTACTCCGAACTAGAAGGGGGAGAGGGCGCTGTTGAAGAAGCGGGTCAGCCAGCCGGTCTGGTTGCTGTCCGCCAGGGCACCCCGTCCGGCATAGGCGATGTGGGCATCGGCGATGCGCTGGGAGGAGATGCGGTTGGCCTGATCGATGTCATCCACCCGCACGGCGCCGCTGAGCCGCAGGTATTCGTCACCCTGGTTCAAGCGGATCCACTTCTCCCCCTGGATGCGCACCACCCCATTGCCCACCACCTCGGCCACCGTCACAGTGATGTAGCCGCTCAGGCTGTTCTGCTGACTGGAGGAGGCCGAACCGTCAAAGTCGTTATCCATGCCCAGGCTGGCGGACAGGCTGTTGTAGGTGCGGTTACCCAGCACAGGGGCCGATACCTCCACGCCGCTGCTCTTGCCCAGCTTGGTGGCGGCTTTCTTACTGGACTGGGTACTCTCCTCCAGTATCACGGTGAGTATGTCCCCCACCCGGTAGGCCCGCCTGTCCTGAAATAGGGCGAACAGATAGTCGTTGCGGTACAGGCTGCCATCCTCGGCGGCGGCCGCCTTCGGCATGGGCTTGGCCGGCCGCCAGGCAGGATCGTTGTCCTTGGCGGGCATCACCTCGTAGGTGGAGCAGGCCGCCAGCAGGCTCAGCAACAGGCTCAGACACAGGGCACGCATCAGGCCGTTCCTCACATGTTCTGGCTGACGTATTGCAGCATCTCGTCGGAGGCGGACACCACCTTGGCGTTCATCTCGTAGGCCCGCTGGGTGGCAATCATGTCCACCATCTCCTCCACCACGCTGACGTTGGAGTTTTCCAGGGCGTACTGCTTGAGGGCGCCGAAGGCATCCTCGCCCGGCACCCCTTCCACCGCATCGCCGGAGGCCTCGGTGGCCAGGTAGAGGTTGCCGCCGGTGGCTTCCAGACCGGCCGGATTGACGAAGTTGGCCAACGAGATCTCCCCCACCGTCTGGGCTTCGGACTCCCCGCTGACGGTGGCGGTCACCAGGCCATCGGTGCCTATGGTGATGGCGGTGGTGTTGTCCGGCACCGTCAGCTGAGGCTGCAGCGGCAGACCAGCGGCGTTGACGATCACCCCGTCGGCATTCACCTGGAAGGAGCCGTCCCGGGTGTAGGCGGTCTCGCCGTTGGGCAGCTCCAGCATGAAGAAACCCTGGCCGTCGATGGCCATGTCCAGCTGGTTGCTGGTGGTCTGGGTGTCACCGGCGGTGAACACCTTCTGGGTACCCACCACCCGCACCCCGGTACCCAGCTGGATGCCGCTGGGGGAGTCGTTCTGTTGATCCAGCCGGGCGCCCGGCTGGGTCTGGATCTCGTAAAACAGATCCTGGAAGGCGATGCGATCCTTCTTGAAGCCGGTGGTATCCACGTTGGCCAGGTTGTTGGAGATGGTGGTGAGCTTGGCGTCCATGGCCGCCAGGCCGGTCTTGCTCACCCACAGGGACGTCTGCATGAAAAATTCCTCTTAGGTTCCGGCAACCAGATCGTTGCCTTGCTTGGCCTGTTCGTCGGCCGCCTGCATCAACTTGACCTGCAGTTCGAAGTTGCGGGTCATCTGCAGGCTCTGGATCATCTCGTCCACCGGATTGACGTTGGCGTCCTCCAGCATGCCGCTGTTGAGCACCACGGACTCGTCTTGTTCCGCCTGGCTACCGTCGGTCAGGCGGAACAGACCGTCGGTGCCCTTCACCAGGCTGCCTGCCTCCGGGTTGACCAGCTTGAGCCGGCCCGCCTCCAGCAGCGCGCCGCCCCCCGGCGGGGTGACTGTCACCGTGCCATCCGGGCCGATATCCAGCGCCTGGTAATCGGGCAGCACCAGGGCGCCACCCTCCCCCAGCACCGGCTGGCCGTGCAGGGTCAGGCTGCCGTCAGCGGACACCGTCAGATCACCGGCCCGGGTATAGGCCTCCTGACCGTCGGCGGTCTGCACCGTGAGAAAGCCCTCGCCCCGGATGCCCACATCCAGGTTGCGCCCCGTGTTCACCAGGGCGCCGGGGGAGAAGTCGGTACCCGGCGCCAGTTCCTGGGCCATCACCCGACTGTCGAAGCCGTCGCCCTGCAGCAGGTGGGCCGCCACCCGCTCGTAGTCGGCGCGAAAGCCGGTGGTGCCCACGTTGGCCAGGTTGTTGGCGTGGATCTGCTGAGCCATGAGGGCATGACGCGCCCCGGACATGGCGGTGAAGATGACCTTTTCCATTGCCTAATCCGGATCAGAAGGAGTTGAACAGCACGCTGGACAACTCGCCGGCGGTGGAGAGCACCTTGGAGTTGGCCTGGTAGTTGCGCTGCAGGGACATGAGGTCCACCAGCTCGGCGGTGATATCCACGTTGGAGTCCTCGTAGTAGCCGGTGGTCAGGGTGCCCGCCACGCCGGAGCCGGCGGCACTGAGGATGGCGTTGCCGGACTCGGTGGTGGCATACCAGATGGTACCGTCACCCTGCTCCAGGCCGTCGACGTTGACGAAGGTGGCCAGCACCACCTGGCCCTGCAGCAGGGTCTCGCCGTTGCTGTAGCTGGCATACAGGTAGCCGTCATCATCGAAATAGACATCGGACAGGGTACCGGCGGTGTAGCCGTCGGCGTCGTTGGTGGTGGTGGAGAAGTCCATGCTGTACTGGGTGAAGTCGCTGTAATCGATGGTCAGGCTCAGATCATCGGCGCTGGTCAGATCGATGCTCAGGCTCACCGCCGAGGCGGGGCTGGTGAGCAGACCGTCGGCGCTGAAGGTCAGATCCGTGCTGTCGCTCAGGGCGGTGCCGTCCACCACGTAGTAGACGGTCCAGCTGTTGTCGGCGGTCTTGACGTAGTACTGGCTCAGGGTGTGTTCCGCCCCCTGGGAGTCATACAATGTGGTGGTGGTGGAGTAGTTGTAGGTGCTGCTGTCACTGGGGTCGAAGCTGTCGGTGATGGTGCTGGCGGAGGCGTTGAGGTTGGAGACCAGGCTCACCTCGGTGGAGGCCTCGGCCGCCAGCGTGGTGGTGGAGACCTGCAGATCCGAGATCTGCCCCACCTCGATTTCGCCGTTCTCATCCACCGAGTAGCCTTGCAGGTTCCAGCCGTTGCTGGCCAGCACATAATTGTTGGCGTCGACGGTGAAGTTGCCCGCCCGGGTATAGGCAGTCTCGGTGCCGTCGCTGATGACGAAGAAGCCGCTGCCTGAGATGGCCAGATCCAGGTCGCTGCCAGTCTCCACCAGGGAGCCGTCAGTGGAGAAGCTCTGGCTGACGTTGGATATCTCGGAACCACCGGCCTGGCCGCCACTGTAAACGGCGGCAAACTGGGCGGTGGAGGACTTATAGCCGGCGGTGGCGGCGTTGGCGATGTTATTACTGACGGTATCCAGCGCCTCGCTGGTGGACAACAGGCCGCTCAGACCGATATTGAACATGGACATGGAAATGCTCTCCGTTGATTAACCGTTGGATACGCTCAGCACGTCGTCCAGGCTGACGCTGCTGCCGTCAGACAGCGTCAGTTGGACACCGTCATCGTCGAGGGTCACCGAGGCCACCTCGCTGTACAGCGAAGGGCTCAGGGAACTGGTACTGCCGTCGCTGCTGGTCTGGGCCTCCACCGTATAGGTGCCGGCCTCCAGGTTGGCGAAGCTGAAGCCATAGGTGCCGGCTGACAGGCTGCTGCTGGTCTCGCTGGCCACCAAGTTGCCGCTGCTGTCATAGGCATAGATGGTCAGGCTGTCGGCGGCGCTGGTCAGGCTGACCTGGCCGCTGATGGTGCCGGTCTCGCTCAGGGTGACGCTGTCGGTTTCGCTCAACACCTGTTTGCCCACCAGGCTGGTGCTCTGCAGGGCCGCCAGGGAGCTGACCTCGTCGTTGGAGGTGCTCTGCAGATCGTTGAGCTCCTCCAGGGACTGCACCATGCTCAGCTGGGAAAGCTGGGAAACATACTCACTCGAATCTTGTGGATCCGTGGGATCCTGGTTCTGGATCTGGGCCACCAGCAGATCGATAAACTGGATCTGCAGGGCGTCGGCGTTGCTGCTGACGCTCTCGCTGCTGGTGCTGTCGGTACTGCTGGTGCTACTGCTGCTGGTGATGGCACTGATGGTCATGACGGTTCCTTATCCCAAATCGCCCAGGCTCAGCAGGCCCTGTTGCATGTTGTTGACGCGCTTGAGCACCTCGACGCTGCTCTCGAAGCTGCGGGAGGCGCTCATCATGTCCGCCATCTCCTCCACCGGATTGAGGTCGGCGTACCAGACGTTGCCGTCGGCATCCGCCAGGGGGTTGCCGGGCTCGTAACGGGCCACCGGCTTGCCCTGGCCGGGCACCACGTCGGCGATCATCACGCTGGCACCGCCGATGGCGCCTGTGTCGGCCAGTTGCTGATAGAGGGTCTGGAACACGGGGCGCACCGCCTGGTAGGCGCTCTCCGGGCTGTCGGCGCCGCTGTCCAGGTTGGCCAGGTTGGAGGCGACGGTATCCAGGCGCACCGTCTGGGCGCGCATGGCGCTGCCGGCGATCTGGTAGATGCTGTCGAATGACATGCTCAGCTCCCTTCGATGGCGGTCTTCAGGCCGCGAAACTGTTGGGTGAGGAAGTTAATGCTGGTGTCGAACGCCTGGCTGTTCTGGGCGAACTTGCCCTGCTCCACCTGCAACTCCACCGTATTGCCGTCCTGGGCAGTCTGAAACGGCATGCGGTACAGCAGATCCTCGCCCTGGGGGCCGCTCGCCGTATCGCCGTCCTGCATCGCCGCGCTGACATCCGCCATGACGGCCTGGTAGTCCAGATCCCGCGCCAGATAGCCCGGGGTATCCACGTTGGCCAGGTTGCCGGCGATGACCTCGGCCCGGGCCAGCTTGACCTCCAGGGCATAGGGGGTCAGCCCCAGCGCCTCTTCGAATCGAATTCCCACCCTGCCTCCTGTTGAGCTTGTGGTGACTCTTTGCCAGAATCACTTAACAAGAGTCATGCCATAATGACTTGCCATTGTATTTCAAGGACTTATGAAAATTTACGCCTCAAGGCACCGCCGATGGGAAATCCGGTTTCCGCTGCTGGCCTGGTGGTTGGCTTCCCTGCTGGCTTCCGCCCCCCTGCGGGCCGACGAGCCGGCGGCGCCTCTGTTAGCGCAGCTGCAACAGGCGGCCCAGCAGAACCTGACGGACTGGCTGACCGCACAGCGCTGGCAGGCCGAAGGGGTGGAGCTGCAGCCCAAGCTGCCCGACGGCGCGGCCCACCTGCCCCCCTGCCAGCAACCGGTGAGCCTGAGCCGCAGCAACCCCACGGCGCCCCCCTGGGGCCGGCAGAGCTTCCTGCTGCGCTGTCCCGACAGCCCCGGCTGGCAGAGCCGCGGCGAGGTGACGGTGCGCCTGATGCTCAAGGTCTGGGTGGCGGCCCGCACCCTGGAGAAGGGCCAGGCGCTGCAGGCGGCGGATCTGCAGCCCCAGCTGGTGGAGCTCAGCACCCTGAGACGCAGCTTCAGCCCGGTGAGCGACAGCCTGTTGGGCTACCTGGCGCCCCGCCGGATCCGCATGGGCGAGTTGCTCAGCCGGGAACGGCTGGATCCGCCGCTGGCGGTGCACAAGGGGGACGTGGTGATGATCACCGCCCAGCAGGACGGCTTCAGCGCCAGCACCCAGGGGGTGGCCGAAGCGGACGGCCATCTGGGGGAGGTGATCCCGGTGCGCAACAGCAGCAGCGGCAAGCGGATCAAGGCCAGGGTCAGCGGGCCCCAGCAGGTGGAATCACTGTTTTAGCAGCCGGATTCAAGTTTTGGCGGCCGGCGGTCGCTCTTACCCTAGGCAACAGACAGGAGGGGGCATGAAGATTACCGACGGCGCCAAGGCGCTGCTGATAGACAACCCGTATGTGGGCCAGATCACCGAGGTGCGGGCGGCGCAGACCGGTGCCACCGACAGCCGTAGCGGTGCCGAGGCCGACTACCAGCTCAGCGCCGACGCCCTGTGGCTGGACCAGGTGCAATCCGCCATGGCGGAGACCGACGAGGTGGACATGGACAAGGTGCAGACCATTCGCCAGTCCCTGGCGGACGGCCAGCTGGATCTGGATCTGACGACCCTGAGCCAGGCCATCCTGGAGATGCATCGCAATTGAACAGTCGGGAGTGCCTGAGCCGGCTGGTGGGGGGTGTCCAGCAGGACATTCTGGATTATCACCTGCTGCGGGAGCTCCTGCTGGCCCAGCATGACCAGCTACGGCAGCGGGACGCCCAGGGACTGACCAGCTCCCTGGAGAGCCAGCGCCAGCTGGTGGCCAAGCTGCAGAGCCGAGCCCGTGAGCGTTCCGACTGGCTGCGCCTTCTGGGCTTCAGCGGCAACGACGGCGGCATGCGCCAGTTGCTGGGTCGCCTGCCGGGCCCGTTACAGGAACGGCTGGCCCCCCATTGGCAGCAGCTGCAGGCGCTGGTGCAGGCCTGCCAGCAGCAAAACGAACGCAACGGTCGCACCCTCTTGTGCCAGCACGAGGTGATCCGCCGCATGCTCTACGGCGAACCCAGCAACGACTACCGGCCTAGTCTCCCCGGCACCAGCGTACCGTATTGAACTCATCCAGCAGGCGCTGCTCCCGGCGGGCGGCCTGGGCCGCCGCCTGGGCCGCCTGCTGACGCAACAGCAACTCCAGTCCCTTCACCTTGCCCAGCAGGGCCCGCCACTGCTGCTCCTGGGCCGCCAGCTGCTGCTCCACCGCCACCACCTTGTCCTGCTGCTGAGCCAGCAGGCGGCGCAGACTCTGCTGCATCTGGTAGTAATTCTCCCGCACCAGCCCCTGGCGTAGATCCAGCGCCTGACCCATCTTGGCCAGGGCTTCGCGCAACTGCTGCACCCGCTGCCGCTCCCGCACCAGCTGATCCTGCAACGCCTGCCGGGCGTCCCCCTGACGGGAGAGCTGCTGGCGCTGCAGATCCAGATAACGGCCCATCATGCCAGCAGCGCCTCCAGCGCCTGCTGACTGGCCGCCAGATCGTAGGCATCATGCAGCCCCTGACGCAGGAAGGACGCCAACTCGGGATAGCGGCGCACCGCCTCGTCCAGCTCGCTGTCGTGACCCGGCTGGTAACCCCCCAGGGGCAACAGCTCCCGCACCTGCTGGTAGCGGGCCAGCAGCTGGCGCAGCCGGGTGGCGCGAGCCAGCTGCTCGGCGCTCACCAGCTGGGGCATGACCCGGCTCACCGAGGCGTTGATGTCGATGGCCGGATAGTGGCCCTGCTCCGCCAGGCGGCGGCTGAGCACCAGGTGGCCGTCCAGGATGGCCCGGGCGGCGTCGGCGATGGGATCTAGCTGATCGTCCCCTTCCGCCAGCACCGTATAGAAGGCGGTGAGGCTGCCCTGGGGGCTGACGCCGTTGCCGGCCCGCTCCACCAGCCGGGTCAGCAGCGAGAAGACGGAAGGGGGATAACCGCGGGTGGCGGGGGGCTCGCCGATAGCCAGGCCAATCTCCCGCTGGGCCTGGGCATAGCGGGTGAGGGAGTCCATCAGCAGCAGGACGTCGTGGCCGGCATCCCGGTAATATTCCGCCAGCCGGTGGCACAGCTCGGCGGCCCGCAGCCGCAACAGGGGGGATTGATCCGCCGGCGCCGCCACCACCACGGCCCGCCGGCGCCCCTCGGCGCCCAGGGCCTGTTCGATGAACTCCCGCACCTCCCGACCCCGCTCGCCGATGAGGCCAACGATGACGATCTGCGCCGAGGTGTAGCGGGTCATCATGCCCAGCAACATGCTCTTGCCCACCCCGGAACCGGCAAACAGCCCCAGACGCTGGCCCTTGCCGGGGGTGAGCAGGGCGTTGATGGCCCGCACCCCCACGTTGAGCGGCTCGGTCACCGGCCGCCGCAGCAAGGGGTTGGGGCTCTGGCCCTGCCAGGCCACCCGCGTGCCGGTCTGGGGCAGCGGCTGGCCGTCCAGCGGTCGCAGCAGGCCGTCCACCACCCGGCCCAGCAGGTGATCCCCCAGTAACAGGCCCGGGGCCTGCTCCGGCGCCCAGACCCGTGCACCGGGATGCAGGCCGTGCACAGGTACCAGGGGCATCAGATAGGTGAACTGGCGATCGAAGCCTACCGCCTCGGCCTCCAGGGGTTCATCCTGGGTCTCCACCAGACAGCGCTGCCCCAGCTGCAGCGGACAACCCACCACCTGCAGGGTCAGGCCAGTGACCTGCAACAGCCGGCCATAGCGGCGGGCCGGCCGGATGGGCGGCAGCTGCCGGCTGCCGGTCAGGCAGGCCTCAAACCAGCCGCTCAGCATGGCTGAGCCTCTTCCAGCAGGGTCGACACCGCCGCCAGGGCCTGGGTCAGGCGCTCGGCACACAGGGATTCCAGGGTAGTGTCCGGCTGCTCCAGCCGGCAGTCCCCCGGTTGCAGGCTGGCACAGGCCTTGAGCGGCCAACCCTGCAACTCGGTGACGCCGATGGCGGCCAGGGCCGCCTGATCCGTCGGGCTCAGCCAGAGGCTCAGATTCTGCGACTCCGCCGGCAGGCCGGCCAGCAGGCGGCTCACCAGATCCGCCACCACCTCGGGATGCTGCCGCAGCTCCTGCTGGATCACCTGGCGCGCCACCTGCTCCACCAGCGCCTCAATGAGCGCCTGTTGTAGGGGGCGCTGTGCCGCCTGCCAGTCGGTCAGGGTGCTCAGCAGCGCCTGCACCGGGGCCAGGGCCTGCTCGAAGGCGGCCCGACCCTGCCGTTCACCCTGTTGCTGGCCACGGGTCAGCCCCTCGGCGCGACCCTGCTCGCGGCCCTCTTCCAGCCCCATGGCCAGCCCCTCTTCGTGGCCGGCCTGACGGCCCTGCTCCAGCCCCTGGTCATAGCCCTGCTGCCAGGCGGTCTGGGGATCCGGCGCCGCCTGGCTGCCCGGCAGACCGGGAAAGTGATAGGGCTTGACCGTCTGGGGACGGGTGGTAACGCTGAGCTTGCGTCCCTGACGCCGCATCAGCTCACCACCTGTTCGTCAAACAGCTGGAACTCTATGCTGCCCTGCTCCACCAGGGCGCGCACCTGCTGCATGATGTCGGCACGGGCCTGCTCCACCTTGCTGAGGGGAATGGCGCCCTGGGCCCGGATCTGGGTCTCCAGGGACTGGGCCATCCGCTTGGGCAGCGCCCCCAGCAGGGCCTTGCGAAAGCTGCCCTCGGTGCCCTTGAGGGCCAGGGCCAGCAGATCGGCGGGGATCTCCTGAAACAGCTCCTGCAACACCTCGGCGTTCTGGCGGGCCAGGGCATCGAAGGTGAACATGCTGCGCTCCACCTCCACCGCCACCCCTTGGTTGTACTGGCGCAGGGTATCCAGCACCCGGCCACGGTCACCGCGGTAGCGGTTGAGGATCTCCGCCACTTGCTTGACGCCGTCCACCTGGGTGCCCGCCAGCTCGGTGACGAACTCCAGGCAGCGGTTGATGGTCAGCCGCAGCTCATGGAGCATGACGTCGTTGATCTCCTTGAGGTTGGCCACCCGAAACAGCAGATCGTCATGGGTATCTGGCGGAAACACCTCCAGCACCGCCGAGGAGAGATCCGCCGGCAGGAAGGAGAGCAGCACCGCCTGCAGCTGGGGGTGCTCCTTGGCAAAGAAGCTGCCGATCACCTCAGGCGGCACCCATTGCAGCAGCTGCAGCTCCTGGCCCACCTCTTCGCCGTACAGGCCATCCAGCATGCTGCGGGCGAAGCGCGGCCCCAGGGCCAGATCCAGCGTCCGCTGCAAATAGAGGCGGGAGGTGCCGTTGATGCCGCTCTGCTCCTGATAGAGGCCGAAGAACTGCTGCAGTATCCACTTCACCTCGACGGTGCTGACGTGCTGCAGCTTGGCGATGGCAGCGCTCAGCTTGCGCACCTCGTCGCGCTTGAGGCGCTTGAAGATCTTGGCGGCGGCCTCCTCCCCCATGCTCAGCATCAGGATGGCCGCCTTCTCCAGATCGTCGATCTGCAGATCCACCGCGGCCTGGTTGAGATTAATTTCGTTCATGTTGTCCGTTCACCCAGAGTTTGAGCACTTCCGTCACCCGCGCCGTCTCCTGCTCCACCATCAGGTGCAGGTGGGCCAGTTGCACATCCAGATCGCTGCCCACCGGCGGCAGCTCATCCACCGACAGGGGCATGGGGGCCGCCTTGGCCGGCACCGGGCTGGTGACGACGGCGGGGGCCTGGACCGGCGACTCGCCGTCGGCCACCAGGCCCTCCGGCAAGGCCGCCAGCGCCTCGTCGTCCCGCTCGGCCCGCTCATGGCGATGCTGCTGCACCAGGTAGTTCACCAGGGGCCGGATGCCCAACAGCACCAGCAGCAGGCACAACAGGGTGCCCATGCCGTAGCGCAGGCTATTCTGGAACAGCGGCTGTTGCCACCAGGCCTCACCGAAGTTGCCCGGGTCCACCGCCGACTCGGTGAAGGGGAAACTGGTCAGGCTGATCTGATCCCCCCGCTCGGCGACAAAGCCCACCGCCCGCTCCACCAGGCCGTGGATCTCGGTGAGCTGATCGGCGCTCCAGCCCTCCTTGGGGGCGGCGTTCTGGTTCAGCAGCACCGACACCTGCAGGTGTTGCAGCCGGCCCTGCTGGAACTGGGTATGGGTGACGGAACGGCCCACCACATAGTCGCGCTTGAACTCGCTGCGCTCGTTGCGGGCGCTCTGGGGTTCCGGCGCTGTGGCGCCGGCGCCGGACACCGTCTGGGGCGGCCGGTTGGACAGGGCCCCCGGGATGCCGGCGGCGATGCGATCCAGGGAGTTGTCCTGCTTGCCGCTCTCGCTGCGCAGCACCGGCTGACCGGGCATGGCCTCCTCGGTCTGCTCCACCTTGTTGAAGTCCACGTCCGCCGCCACCTGGATGCGGAAGTTGTCGCTGCCCAGCATGGGGTAGAGCATGTCGGCGGCCCGCTGGCGGATGTAGTCCTCCAGCCGGCGCACATAGTCGATCTGCTGCACGCTCAAATGACCGCTCTCCCCCTGGCGCAGCTGGGCGCTCAGCAGGCGGCCGGCCTGATCCACTACGGTCACCGCGTCCGGCTTCATGCCGCTGACGCTGCCTGCCACCAGGTTGAGGATGGCCTCCACCTGCCCCGGCTCCAGCTCGGCGCCGGCGGCCAGATCCAGCATCACGGAGGCGGAGGGCTTCTCCTCCTCCCGGCCGACAAACAGGGTGCGTTTGGGGATGGCCAGGTGGACCCGGGCGCTGCGCACCCCATCCAACCCTATGATGGTGCGGGCCAGCTCGCCCTCCAGGGCGTTGCGGTAGCGCATGGTCTCCATGAACTCGCTGGTGCCCAGCCCCACCTTGCCTTCGAGCCCCTCCATGCCGGCGGGCATGGCGGCCCGCACGCCATGGGCCGCCAGACGGATGCGCACCTGGGCCAGCTGGCTCTCGGGCACCAGCACCTGACCGCTGGCCACGTCCAGCTTGAAGGGCACCTGATCCTTCTCCAGCAGCTCGAGGATGTTGGCGGTATCGTACATCTCCTGCCGCCCATATAGGGGCACATAGCTCTGGCCGGCGGTCCACAGGATCACCACTATGCTGGCCGCCACCAGGGCTGCCAGCAGGGCGATGACCAGCACGGAACGGTTGTCCCGGGACTGGCTGCGCCACTGGGCCAACAGGCTGCCTACCGCGGCCTTGGCCTGACCGGCCCGCTCATCCAGGGCCCGTCGCTTGGTCTTCTGATTCATCTATCCCGTCCTACAGCGCCATGTCCATGATGTCGTCCAGGCCGCTCATCAGCTTGTTGCGCACCTGCACCAGGGCCGAGAAGCTCAGGCTGGCCTTCTGGCTGCTGATCATGGTGCCCACCAGATCCGTACTCTCACCGGCCTCCACCGCCTGCATGCGCGCGCTGGCATCCAGTTGCTGGGCGTTGACCCCCTGGATGCTGGCCTGCATATAGCTGGCGAAATCCGCCGGGACGCCGCCCCCCAGAGCCGGCTCCGGTGCGGCCGGTGCAATGCTGGCCGCCTCCGCCGCCAACACCCGCATCTGTTGCATCAGCTCATTTCCCGCCGTCACCGCTTCGATGCTCATGGCATGCTCCTTGTTGTTATGTCCGTCAGATACAGACCAATTGATCGATGTCGATACCCTGATCCCGCATGGCCGCCAGCTTGTAGCGCAGGGCCCGGGTGGTCATGCCCAGGGCCTCGGCGGTGCGGGTTCTGTGGCCCTTGAAACGCTTGAGGGTCTCCAGCACGCACTGGAACTCGGCCAGGCGCTTGCTGGCATGGAGGCTGGGCGCGGGGGCCTCGGCCTCCCGCGGCGCCAGGGGCGCCAGGGGCACCTCCACCAGGGAGACGGCCGCCGGTACCGCCACGCTGGCGGGCATGGGCAGCTGCAGCTCCTCGGGGTGCAGGGTCAGGCCACGGCTCAGGATCAAGGCGCGGCGGATGACGTTCTCAAGCTCCCGCACATTGCCCGGCCAGGGATAGGCCAGCAGCTGCTGGGCCGCAGCCATGCCGATGCGATAGCCCGGCTCAGGGGCGTAGCGGCTGAGAAAGTGCTGGGCCAACGGCAGAATATCGGCGGGGCGCTCCCGCAGCGCCGGCCACTGCAGGGGCAACACGTCCAGCCGGTAGAAGAGGTCCTGGCGGAAGCGGCCCTGCTCCACCATGTTGCGCAGATCCCGGTTGCTGGCGGCTATGATGCGCACGTCCAGCGGGATGCGCTGATGGCTGCCCAACCGCTCCACCTCCCGCTCCTGCAGTACTCGCAGCAGCTTGGATTGCAGCACAAGGGGCAGCTCGCCGATCTCGTCCAGCAGCAGGGTGCCGCCCTGGGCCAGCTCGAACTTGCCGGCCTGGCTCTGGGTGGCCCCCGTGTAGGCCCCCTTGGCGACGCCGAACAGCAGGGCCTCCAGCATGTTTTCCGGGATGGCGGCACAGTTGACCGCCACATAGGGGCCGTTGGCCCGGCTAGAGTGGCGATGAATGAAGCGGGCCAGGCACTCCTTGCCGGTGCCGGACTCGCCGGAGATGAGCACGGAGGCGTCGGCATGGGCGGCGCGACGAGCCAGCTGCAGCACCTGACGAGCAGCATGGGAGCAGACCACCATGTCCGGTTGGGGGGTGAGCAGGCTCAGCAGGTCATCCAGGGCCCGCAACAGCTGCTGCTGTGAACAGGGATGATGCAGATAGTCCATGGCTCCCTGGCGCAGGGCTTCGCCGGCCAGCCGGTTCTGCTGGGCCGCCACCAGCACCAGCTGCAGGCTATCGGGACAACGCTGACGACACTGCTGTACCCAGGCCAGGGCCTGGGCCTCGTCCGGCGCGCTGATCAGTATGATGTCGGCACAACGGGCGGGCAGATCCTCCGGCTGCGCAGCCCAGCTGAGTTGCCAGCCGGCCTGCCGCAGCGTCGCCTCCCAGTCTGGCTGTCGCCCCTTATCCGGCGTCAGCCACACCAGGGAACGCCGCTCGGCATCGAGATCGCCAGAGATATCCCCACTCATCATCTACTACCCCTTTCCAAGCACTCTGTTGCTTATTTTTATTCCGTTGTAAGGCCCGATGCGGTTTTTTTAGGCGAACAAATCCGCATCCGTTTTTAATAAAAAACGAAAGTCACATTCTCGCCGGTGGTTATTTAAAACCAGTCAGCCATGCTATTTGGCAACCCCGCTATCTTGACTCACTTGAGTATTAGACCGGAGGCTTTGCGTCCTGCCCTTTCGGTGCAGTTTGCCTTTTTCAAGTAACCCAGGCGGCTGGTTCTAGATGGCTCTAGAATTGATTCAGCTAGGGATGGGTGTCACGCTCTCCACACCTGACTGCTTATTGCTTTATGTCGCACAAAGTCAACTAGCCAGATGGAGCCACCAAATCTATCACAGCTCGGAAATACATCAACAAAGATCATCTTATTTACGGTTTTTTACGTGCAACCTGTTTATTTAGGCGCAGGTTAGTCTATTCCTGCATTTATTTTGCATTAACCCATTGACCCAATGACATCCATCTGAACAGCGTCCCCCACCTCGTTATAGGAGAGAACATGCAGTCCCTTGGCGAATGTGCGGGCGTAACGGGCCATCAGGGGACGCAATTGCGGCATCACCACCAGCACGGGCACCTGGCCGCCACGCTGCATCTGCTCCAGCACCGACGGCATGCGCTGCTGCAGCTGGGCCAGCAGGTGGGGCTCGATGGGGATGGCATCCAGGGCCACCTTGCCCTGCTGCTGGGCCTGGCGCAGGGCCCCCAACAGGGTCTGCTCCAGCCGCTCCTCCAGGGTGAAGGCCGCCAGCTTGCTGCGCTCGCCCATCAGTTGCCGCAGCAGGGCCCGCCGCAGCACACAGCGCACATCCGCCGCCAGGACGATGGGATCCTTGCTGTGTTCGCTGCTGTCCAGCAGGCTGGTGGCGATGGCACGAATATCCAGCAGGCTGATCTGCTCCCGCAGCAGGGTGCGCAGCACTCTCAGCTGCTGCATGGGGGTCAAGGCCGCCATCAGGGACTCCGACAGCTTGGGCGCTTGAGCCGCCAGCCGCTCGTGCCAGCGGGTCACCTCGTCCAGCCCCAGCAGCTCCTCCAGATTCTCCCGCATCACCTTGCTGGCGTGGGTGGCGATCACCGAGGCTGGCTCGATCACCGAATAGCCCATGTTGAGGGCCTTGGCCCGCGTCTCTGGCAGTATCCACACCGCCTCCATGTCGTAGGCGGGATCCCGGGTCAGAATGCCGTCCAGCTTGCCATACACCTCACCGCTGCTGATGGCCATCAGCCGCTCCGGCTCGATGCGCCCCTGGGCCACCGGCACCCCGGCCAGGCGGATCTGGTACTGCTCCGGCTTGAGGTGCAGGTTGTCCTTGACCCGGATCTCCGGCATCAGGAAGCCGAACTGTTCCGACAGCGTCTTGCGGATGCCCCGCACCCGCTGCAGCAACTCGGCCCCCTTGTTCTGATCCGCCAGCTTCACCAGGCGATAGCCCAGATCCACCACCACGGCATCCACGAAGGGCAGATCCCGCCACTCCAGCTGCTCCCGGGCCGGCTCGCTCTTGCTCTCCACCAGGGCTTCCGCCTGCTCCAGGGCCTGGCGGGCGCTGTCCTGCTGCTGGGCGCGCCAGGCGGCGTAGCCCAGCACGGCGGCGAAGGCCAGGAAGGCGAAGGTGGGCATGCCGGGCACCAAGCCCAGCACCAGCATGACACCGGCGGCGGTGACCATGACCCGCGGGGAGGCCAGCAGCTGCCGACCCACCAGATCGCTCATCTCCCCTTCGTCGTTGACCCGGGTGACTATGATGGCGGCGGCGGTGGACATCAGCAGGGAGGGGATCTGGGCCACCAGACCGTCCCCTATGGTGAGCAGGGCGTAGCGTTGGAAGGCGTCGGCGGCGCTCATGTCGTGCTGGAAGATACCGATGCACAGCCCCCCCACCAGGTTGATGAGCAACACCAGCAGGCCGGCGATGGCGTCACCACGAACGAACTTGGAGGCCCCATCCATGGCGCCGTAGAAGTCCGCCTCCCGGGCGATCTCCTGCCGCCGCTGCTTGGCGCCCTTCTGATCCAGCAGGCCGGCGTTGAGGTCGGCGTCGATGGCCATCTGCTTGCCGGGCATGGCGTCCAGGGTGAAACGGGCGGACACCTCGGAGATCCGCTCGCCCCCCTTGGTGATGACCACGAAGTTGATCACCATCAGGATGACGAACACCACCAGGCCCACCACGTAGTTGCCGCCGATCACCACCTCGCCGAAGGACTGGATCACCTTACCCGCGGCGTCGGCGCCGTTCTGACCGTGCAGCAGCACCACCCGGGTGGAGGCCACGTTCAAGGAGAGGCGCATCAGGGTGGCGATGAGCAGTACCGTGGGGAACAGGGAGAAGTCCAACGGCCGGCGGGCGGAGACCGACACCAGCAGCACCAGCAGCGCCAGCACTATGTTGAAGGTAAACAGGGTATCCAGCAGCCAGGCGGGCAGCGGCAATATCACCATGGCCAGCACCGCCAGCAACAGCAGCGGCACCCCGGTATAGGACTTGGTCAGACTACGCCAGTTCACGCGTTACCTCTTTTGCGACAATTGTACCGGGATCGGCAGATTGGCCAGGGGACGCGGCGGCTTGCCCCGCCCCTGGCGATAGGCCTTGAGCTGCAACACATGGTTGAGCACCTGGGCCACGGCGTTATACAAGGACGCTGGGATCTCCTGATCCACCCGGGTGCTGTGATAGACGGCACGCGCCAGCTCCGGCAGAGCCAGCACAGGCTTGTCCAGCTCACCGGCCAGCTCGCGGATCCGCAGGGCCATCTCGTCCACCCCCTTGGCCACCACATAGGGCGCCTGGGCCTTGCGCTGGTCATAGCGCACCGCCACCGCATAGTGGGTGGGGTTCACCAGCACCACGTCCGCCTGGGGCAGCCGCCGTTTCAGCTGGGCGCGGGACAGCATCACCTGCATGCGCCGCAGCCGCATCTTCACCTCAGGGCGGCCCTCGACGTTCTGCCGCTCCTCCTTGATCTCCTGCTTGCTCATCCGCAAGCCCTTGAGCAACTGCCACTGCTGCAGCGGCACGTCGATCAGAGCGATAAAGGCCAGGATCAGCCCCATGCACAACCAGGCCCCCGACAATATCTGCAGCCCCTGCTCCAGGGCCTCTGCGAAGGGCGCCCGACTCAGGCTCACCAGGGTGGTGCTGTTCTGCCGCAGCAGCAGCCAGAGGGCGGTGCCCACCAGCAGCACCTTGAGCAGGGCCTTGCCCGCCTCCGCCAGGTTGCGGCCGGAGACCATGCGCCCCAGCCCCGCCAGCGGGTTAAAACGGTTGGGCTTGGGTATCAGATTGTCCCACACCAGCACGGGGCCGCCGGGCAGCATGCCCAGCAGCACCAGGGTCAGTCCCAGCAGGGCGAAGGGCGGCAGCAACAGCCCCACCATGGCCAGCAGCGCCTCCCCCAGGCGGCTGACCATCAGCCAGGGGGTACGGGCCTGCAGAAAGTCCAGATTGAACTGGTAGCGCATCTGCTGGGCAAAGAAGTTGCCGAACGCCGCCGCCCACACCTTGAGAGCCAGGCTGCCGATGAGCAGCAGGCCGGCGCTCACCAGCTCCCGGGAACGGGCCACCTGGCCCTTGCGGCGGGCCTGTCTCAGGCGGCGGGGTGTGGCCGCTTCGCTGCGGTCCTGGGCGTCCGCCATCAGGCGCTCCCCATCAGCCGGTTCAGGCCGTCAAACAGGTTCTCCACCAGTTCCATGTAGCGACCCGGCACACCGCTTAAGGTCAGCAGCAGGGCAAACAGCCCCACCAGCATGCTCAGGGGGAAACCCAGAGAGAAGATATTGAAGGCCGGGGCGGTACGGTTCATCACCCCGAAGGCCAGGTTCACCAGCAGCATGGCCACCATGGCCGGGAAGGCCAGAGCCAGAGCGCCACTGAAACACCAGGCCACCAGGTGCCAGATCTGGCTCAAGTCCAGATCATAGAGACTGCTGCCCGGTGGCCAGCGCCGCAGGCTGTCCACCAGCAGATCCAGCGCCACCAGGTGGCCGTTCAGGGTCAAAAACAGCAGGCCGCACAGCAGGGTCATCAGCTCCCCCACCACGGGAGCGTTGCCGCCGTGCAGGGGATCGTTCACCACCGCCATGGCCAGGCCCATCTGCTGGGCCAGAACGTGGCCGGTGAGCCCCAGCAGCCAGAACAGGCACTGGACGCCGAAGCCGAACAGCAGACCGAACAGTATCTGCCCCAGGCTCAACAGCAAGGTGGCGGGGGACAGGGGATCCACCGGCGGCAGCTGGCCCTGCAGCATGGGCGCCACCAGCAGGGCCAGCAGGAAGCCCAGCACCAGGCGCAGCCGCACTGTGACCCGGTAGTCACCCAGCAGGGGCATGGCCCAGAAGGCGGCGGTGAAGCGCACGAAGGGCCACCACCACTGGCTGAACCAGCCGGCCAGCAGCTCGGCTGCCGGCAGCTGCCAGAGGGCCATCAGCCGATGGCTCCGGGGATATGCTGGAAGATGCCCTGAAACAGGCTGATGATCTGCCGCAAGATCCAGGGGCCGGTGAACACCAGCACCAGCAGGGTGACGATGAGGCGCGGCAAAAAGCTCAGGGTCTGCTCCTGGATCTGGGTGGCGGTCTGCACGATGCTCACCAGCAGGCCCACCAGCAGGCTGGGCACGATCAGGATCATCACCAGGGTGATCACCAGGGTCACCCCCTGGCTCACCAGGCCAACACTCTGCTCGGGACTCATGGCGACAGATCCCCGAAGCTGGCCGCCAGGGAGCCCACCGTCAGGGCCCAGCCATCCACCAGCACGAACACCATCAGCTTGAAGGGCAGGGAGATCACCAGAGGCGAGAGCATCATCATGCCCATGGCCATCAGCACGCTGGCTACCACCAGATCGATGACCAGGAAGGGGATGAACAGCATGAAGCCGATCTGGAAAGCGGTGCTCAGCTCACTGAGCACGAAGGCCGGCAGCAGCACGCCGAACGGCACCTGCTCCGGCGTCAGGGTCAAAGGCTCATCGGCGATGCGCAGCACCTGCTCCAGATCGCTCTCCCGGATCTGGCGCAGCATGAAGCGCCGTACCGGCACCTCGGCCTTGTCCAGCGCCTGCTCCAGGGTCAGGCTTCCCTGGTCGTAGGGGAGAAACGCCTCCGTGTAGACGGTCTGCCACACGGGCCGCATGATGAGCAGCGTCAGGGTCAGGGCGATGCCCAGCAGCACCCGGTTGGGGGGGCTGGACTGCAACCCCAGCGCCTGGCGCAGTATGGCCAGCACTATGATGATGCGGGTGAAGCTGGTCATCATCAGCAGCAGGCTGGGCAACAGGCCCAGCAGGGTCATGAAGAAGAGGATCTGAAGCTTGACGTGGTAGTCCTGGGCGCCATCGGCCCCCGGCGTCACGGAAAACAGCGTCATATCCGCCCCCTGACAGGGCAGGGCCAGCCCGCCCAGCAGCAGGGCCGGCCAGAGCCAGACGAGCTTACGCATCCAGGCCATCGAGCAGTTGTTCATCCACCACCTCGGTGAGGCGCAGACCGTACTTGCCGTTGATCAGCACCACCTCGCCCCGGGCCAGTAGATGGCCGTTGACCCGCACATCCAGGGGCGCGCCGGCGGGCTTGTCCAGCTCCAGCACGCTGCCCTTGCCGGCCTGCATCAACTCCCCCAGCGGCAGCTCGGTACTGGCCACCTCCAGGGTGACCCGTACCGGGATCTGGCGGAAGAAACGCAGGTCCCGCTGCCGGGGCTCGCTGCTGATGGGGACGGACAGATCCATTTCCTCGGGCTTGTCGAACAGGCTGTCAATGCCGTCCAGACCCAGGTCCATCAGCGTCTCTGGGGTATCACTCATGGCTCGCTCCTTTGCGATCAGGCCACTACCTGGAACACCAGGTAGCCTTGATGTTCGGCCACATGGCCTTTGAAACAAGGCAGGCCGCCGAGGCCTGCCGGCATGGGATCCTGCATGTCCAGGGGCAGTATGTCCCCTACCTGCAGCTGACTCACCTCAGCCAGATTCATTTGCCACTCTTGCATCTGCACGATCACGCGCACCGGCACGGCCCGTAGGGCCTGCTCCAGCTCGACCGCCAGATCCGCCGCCTCGGCCGCCGCGTCGTCGGCCGGCAGGGGCCAGTAGAAACGCCAGTGGAACAGGTGGCTACCGAGCCGCAATTGCAGCCGGCTACGGGCCCAGCAGCCGCGAGCCGGCGGCTGGTTGGGGGACAGCAAGGGCACCTCCCAGGGCAACACCAGCCCCAGGCGGGCGCCCAGGGCATTGAGCTGCTCCGCCAGCAGACGCTGTAGCAGTCGCCATTCGGTATCAGATGGCGCCCGGGCCGGCTGGGGCCGCGGCGACGGCAGGCCGCCGAAGAACAGCTCCGCCAGGCGGAACAGCTCGTCGGCGGCGATCTGCATCAGGCCACAGCCCAGGCCGCCCGCCGGCAGCACGGGGGCCTGGTAGACCCCCCACAGCAGGCTGGCGGTATCCGTCTCCTGGGGCAGGCCCCGGGTAAAGCTGGCCGCCCCATCGCACAGCTCGAAGGGGGATAACTCCAGCCGACACTCCAGGCCGTTGAACAGGCCACCCAGGGTGCGTTGCAGTCCCGCCATCAGGGAGGGCAGCTGGGCATCCAGGTGGGCACAGCGCTCGCTGATGGCGCTCTGGGCCTGCAGCAGATCCACCCGGGGGCAGTCAGCCCCCGCGGCGGGGGGAAGGATCCGGGATGTCTTGGCATCCAATACATCAGGACGGGACATGGCGGCTTCGTCTCCTCACAAACATTGACAACCCGGCGTCGACAGAGCGATTCCGTTTGAACCATTAAAGACCGACCCACAACCGCGGGAATACCGGCCACACCGACCGGCAGATGAAGACTCCAACCCGGAGCGGAAGCAACACTTCCGCACGGAAGCTTATTCTGCGGAAGTTTATTTCCGCGATATTTTAATTTGCCACAGTGCATTTTCATCATATTATGGTCGACATTCAACCAATTTCTTAGTCGATCTGTGAGTAACCCTGAAATGTCTATTCCGCAACTGAAGCTGGCCATCGACGATGGCTCCACCAACGTGAAGGTAAGCTGGATCGAGCAAGGCACCCTCAGGACCATCATCTCCCCCAACTCCTTTCGCAAGGAGTGGAAGAGCGCGGCCCTGCTCAAGGGGCAGAAGGTGTTCAACTACCTGATCGGCAGCACCAAGTACACCTACGACGCCACCTCCGACAAGGCCCTCTCCACCACCCATGTGCAATACCAGTACGACGATCTGAACCTGCTGGCGGTGCACCACGCCCTGCTGCAGACCGGCCTGGCCCCCAGCCCGGTGAGCATAGTGGTGACCCTGCCCATCACCGAGTACTACAACCCGGACGACTGCCAGCGCAACGAGGCCAAGATCGCCGCCAAGCGCCACAACCTGATGCGGGAGATCAGCCTCAACAAGGGGGAGCTGTTCGAGATAGTGGAGGTGGAGGTGATGCCCGAGAGCCTGCCGGCCGCCCTATCCTGCCTGCTGGGCTCAGACTGCAACGAGTTCACCAAGTCCCTGGTGATCGACTGCGGCGGCACCACCCTGGACATGGGCATCATAGTCGGCCGGTTCGATGACGTGTCCGCGGTCTACGGCAACAACGAGATCGGCGTCTGCATGGTCACCGACGTGGCCCGCAAGGCCCTGGCGGCCGCCGACAGCGACGCCAGCTACCTGGTGGCCAACGAGCTGATCAAGCGCCGCCAGGACATGAACTTCGTGCGCAGCGTGGTGAACGACGAATCCCAGATCCCGCGGATCCTCGACAAGATTGAGACCCGCATCCAGGAGCTGGGTGACCAGATCGCCTACGAGGCCAAGAAGTTCGCCAAGCACCCCAACCGGGTGTTCCTGGTGGGGGGCGGCGCGCCCCTGATCGAACAGGCCATCCGCCAGGCCTACCCCAGTCTGGGGGACAAGGTGGTGCTGGTGAACAACGCCCAGAGCGCCCTGGCCCGGGAGATCTGCCTGTATCACGCCGACGACGCGGCCCTGCAGACCGCCGAGCCTGTGCTGCTCGAGGTGGGCGATGAGTAACGCCAGCGCCAAGAAGCTGAGCCTGGCCCTCTACCTGAATCCGGCCACCTCCCAGGCGGATCGCTATGCGGTGGGGGCCCTGCAGCAGTGGTACAGCACCGCCAAGCGCAGCCACGACAACCGCCACGATCTGGAGATGGTGGTGCGGCTGTTCCACCGGGACATCTACCTAGCTGGCCTCTACCTGCACCTGCTCAGCCCCCGGCTCTGCCAGGGGGTCGCCGGTGCCCTGGATCACCACAACGTCAACCTGGTGACCCTGCAGCAGCTGTGCAGCGCCAGCGGCCTGACCTGGGAGTCCAGCGGCCCTCGCCAGGACGGCTTCAGTCCCACCCAGGTGGCCCAGCTGCAGCAATTGCTGCAGACCCAGGCCAACGAGGAGCCGGCCGCCGTCCCCGCCGACGGTCCGGCCCTCGAGCAACTGCTGAGCCAGCAGGCGGATCTGCTGGCCGAGGTGCAGGCGCTGCGGACCCTGGTGCAGCAGCAGGCCCAGGCGCTCTCACGCCTGCCCGCCGGCCAGCCCGCCGTGCTGCGCGCCGTGTCGGCCAATGCCAATGGGGTGCAAAGCGAGAGCAACGTCCTGAGCGAGCTGGTGCCGGATCCGGACGAACTGCGCCAGATCCGCAAGAAAGGCCTGTTCTAGGCCGGAGTCAGAAGAAGTGACGCGAGAGGCCCGCCATCAGCAGCAGGGAGGCCACCAGCAGGGGATAGAGCAGGTGATAGCGGCCCTGGGGGTAATAGCAGCGGGCCCAGCGTACCAGCAGCAGGTGCAACGCCACCAGCAGCAGGGGCAGCAGCCACTGGCGCAGGCCGCCGAGCCGCTGGCCAGCCACCAGGTAACCGCAGATCCCCACCAGCTCCAGCAGGATAAACGCGAACAGACACTTGTACGCCAGGGAGGCCGGCTTGGCGTGCGGGGTGACACGGGCGGTGTGATTGTCCATGGCTAAGGCTCCCTCGGCTACCGATGAATTACATCATGCCCCACTCCCGGCCGAGCGGTGTGCCGCCCAGGCCACAGAACCTGGCAAGCGCCGGCGCCGCCTGGGGTGCCTGCTGCTGCTGAGCCTGCTGATCCCGCCTGGGTTGCTGGCCCAGCCTGCCGACGACTGGCCGCCCCTAGCCGCCTCGCCCCTGCTGCCGACCCTGGCCAGCCAGGAGGCCCAGCAGCGCATCGCCCAGGAGCGCCTGCTGCTGCTGAAACGGCGGGACTACCTGCAAAACCGCCTCAGCCAGGCCCTGCCCCTGCTGCGCCTCATCCATCAGGAGGTGCGCCGTCGCCAGCTGCCGGCCCTGCTGGCCCTGCTGCCCCTGGTGGAGAGCGGTTACCGGCCGGACGCCCGCTCCCCGGTGGGGGCCCTGGGCCTGTGGCAGCTGATGCCCGCCACCGCCATGCGTTACGGCGTGCCCGTCGCCACCGCCTACGACGGCCGGCTGGCGGTGCCCCAGGCCACGGACGCGGCCCTGAGTTACCTGACGGATCTGCACCAGCTGTTCGACGGCGACTGGCTGCTGGCCCTGGCGGCCTACAACTGTGGCGAGAACCGGGTGAAGCGGGTGCAGCAGCAGAGTCAGCAGAGCCAGTACTGGCAGCTGCCCCTGCCGGAGGAGACCCGCCGCTACGTGCCCCGCCTGCTGGCCCTGGCCCAGCTGTTGAGCCAGCCGGCCCGCTACGGCCTGCAGCTGCCACCCTGGAACTTGGGAGACAGCCTGAGCGTGGTGCACTATCCCGGCCCACTGTGGCTGCAGGATCTGGCGGCCCAGAGCCGCTGGTCCAATGCCCGTCTGCTGGCCTACAACCCGGCGTTAGCCGGTGGCTGGCTCCCGGCGGGCCAGGGCTATGCCCTGCTGCTGCCTCGCCAGGGGGCGGCCCGTCCGCGCCGAGTGGTCACCCGCCGAGTCGAACCCCGCCACCCGCTGGCCGCCTTGCCGCCCCTGGTCAACCTCTCCTTGGCGCGGGATCCGCTGATCCTGCTTCACCTGGTCGACGAGGCCCCGGGCGGTCTGGATCTGGCCCCCCACCCCCTGCTGCCGGAGGCGGGCTCACCGCTAGTGACTGTGCCCAGCGGCGTCCTGATCCAGCCGACGGTCCAGCCCCTGGCCACCCAGGCCCGGGCGCCGGCGGATCTGAGCCCTCGACCGCTGCTTAGCACACCAGCAGGCACAGCCGGGCATAGCGGCTGATGGCCCGGGCCAGCTGCCGGTGGGACATACCGTGCCAGCGGGCACCGTAGAACACCAGCTCCTGGCTCACCGGCCGGCGATGCAGTATCTCGCAACGCAGCACCTCCTGCTCGGCCAGCACCACCAGCACCTGATCCGGCAGCTCATACCGCCGCGGGGCCAGAAAACCCACCCCCCCCATACTCATGTCCTTGATGACAATCCGGCCGATGAGGCTGTCAAACAGCACCCCGGGCCGGCGCAGCTCGGCGGCTATGCCCCGGGTCTGCTCGGCGAAGGGCACCTCGGGATCGTGAAAGTACCAGCGGGGATAGTAGCGGCGTCCCGTCTCCCACGGCGGTGGGGATGCCGGCCCGATCAGCTCCTCATCGGCTTGCTTGGTCATGGCGACTCCTGCTGCGGGGCGCTGGCGCCCGAGGCCTCCAGCAACTGGGCCCCCAGCCGCTGCACCTGATCCTGGATCTGCCGGCGGTCAGCGGCGCTGTTCTGAACCGGCTGCGGTCCGGCGCTGCCCGGCGCGCTGGCGAACAGGGCCGCCAGTTGGGCCTCCGCCGCCTGGTTGAGCAGCAGCAGCTCGATGCGCCGGTTGACACTGGCGGTGGGGGCGTCGGGCTGGGCCAGGGCGGTATCTCCCATGGCCAGCACCTGGGCCACCTGCCCGGCCGGCAGGCCGCCGGCCACCAGCACCCGGCGGGCCATCTGGGCACGATCGCCGGACAGCTCCCAGTTGCTGTAGTTGCCGTCGGGATAGGGCACGCTATCGGTGTGGCCGGAGACCATCAGGCGGTTGTCCACGCTGCCCAGCACGGGGGCCAGGGCCCGCAGCAGCTGGTAGAAGAAGGGGCTCAGCTGGGTGCTGCCCCGGCTGAACATCTGTCGGGCGTCGTCGTCGCGGATCTGGATGCGCAGCCCCTGGGGCACCAGTTGCAACGCCAGGTTGTTGCGGGTCTCCAGCTGCTGCCCCAGGCGGGCGATGGCGTCGGCCATGCGCTGCATCTGGGCCGGGCTGTTGAGCCGGCCATGCAGCCGCTCGGGATCCTTGCCCGCCGGGTAGCGGCGGGCCTGATCCCGATGGAAGGCATCGTTGGGCGGGTTGCGCACGCCCTCCTCGGTATAGGAGGGCGCTATCTGCTCCAGCACCGAGGGATTACCCTCCAGATCGATGGGAAAGGGGCTGTTCTTGATGTCGAACGGGTTGGCCTCGTTGTCCATCAGGCTGTAGTCCCGCAGGTGGGTGGCCAGCACCGTGCGTTCGGTCTGGGTGGAGATGGCCAGGATCCACAGCACCAGGAACAGGGACATCATGGCCAGGGTGAAGTCGGCAAACGCCACCTTCCAGGCGCCGCCGCCCTTGGGTCCGCCCACCGAGGGGCGCTTGCGCTTGATGATGATGGTGTCGGTCTTGCGCATCACATGGCCCTGTGGGTAACCCACTCTTCCATGTCGATGAAGCGGGGTTTGATGTTGGGCTCCATGGTCTTGCGACCGGCATCCACCGCCAGCAGCGGGACCTTGCCCTGACTATGGGACACCAGTATGGCCTTAACGCACTCCAGCATGGCGATGCGCCGGCGCACCAGCCCCTCCAGGGCGCTGCTGGCGGGTTCCAGCAGACAGTAACAGAGGAAGATACCGATGAAGGTGCCCACCAGGGCCGCGGCCACGTGGATGCCAATGCCAGACAGGGGACCATCCAGCTGCTGCATGGTGATGATGATGCCCATCACCGCCGCCAGTATGCCGAAGCCGGGGCAGGCCTCTCCGGTGCGGTGCAGGGCGTGGGCGGGCTTGAGCATGTCCTCCTGCATCACACCAATCTCGTGCTCCAGCAGGCCCTCCAGCTCATGGGGCGCTATCTTGCCCATGCTCAGCAGGCGGAAGTTATCGGTGATGAAGGTCAGCAGTAGGGGGTTCTCCTCCACCAGGGGGTAGCTGAGGAATACCGAGCTCTGGCCAGGTGCCTCTATGTGCTCGTCCAGCGCCTTGAGGCCGCGCATCTGCACCTCGTCGAGCAGGTGATGCATCAGGGTCAACAGCTCCCGGTATACGTCGTTCTCGTCCGGATGCTTGCCGATCAGGGTCTTCAGCTGTTCCTTCATCTCCAGCAGCACCTCCTTGGAGTTGCCGATGACCATGGAGCCACACGCAGCCCCCAGGATGATCAGCATCTCAGAGGGCTGCCAGAGGGCCAGCAGCCGGCCGCTGGCCATCATGAAACCGCCGAACACGCAGACCAGCACCACCCCGATCCCCACGAAAATTTGCATCTTTCCTCCTCAGAGACATTCCGCCAGACGGCTGTTGAGATGGGCCAGGCACTGCTTGTGCAACTGACAGACCCGCGACTCGGTGAGATTCAGCACCAGGGCGATCTCCTTCATGTTCAGCTCATGCTGGTAATACAGGGACAAGAGCAACTGCTGCCGCTTGTCCAGACTGGCCAACAACTGCTGCAGGGTCAGCTGCAGCTCCATCCGCTGGGCCTCGCACTCCCCGCCCCAATCGCCGCCCAGCTTCTCCAGCAGTTCGTCGAAGCTGTGCATGGCCTCGGCCTGACTGGCATAACCCAGCTCCCGCACCGTTGCCAACGGCACCGCCATGGAGGCGGCCAGCTCGGCCTCGCTGGGAGGACGCCCCAGCTGGTTGAGCAGGGCCCGGCTGTGCTGGTTGAACACATTGGCCTGCTGGCGCAGCTGGCGGGGACGCCAGTCCTGGCGGCGCAGCTCGTCGAGAATGGCTCCGCGGATCCGCTTGAAGGCGAAATACTCGAACTGCTCGTCCGGCGGGCCATAGCGGCGCAGCGCCTCCAACAGCCCCAGCAGGCCGATCTGTTCCAGATCATCCCGCCCCAGCACGGTACCCACCTGGCTACGCAGGTGCCCCACTACCCGGCGCACCAGGTGGAGGTAAGGCAACAGCAGCGTCTGCTCCTCGGCGGGGCTCCAGCGCGGACCGGGGAAGCTGCCGGTCTCCGCCGCCCACTGCATCTCCTGCATCCGGGCCTACTGCACCACGACCTTGGTGATCAGCACCTCATCCAGCGCCGCCTGTTCGCCGTAGTTCTGGATGGTGGCTCTCAGTGTGTTGGCCAGCTGGCTCTGCAGGGCGTCCAGTTGATGCAGATCCGCGTTGACCTCCTCCTGCTTGCGCTTGCTGAATTGCTGAATGACGGCATTGCGCAGCACCGGCATCAGGGCGTCGTACACGGCGCTCTGAGCCGGGTCATGGGTCACCAGGGAGAGCTCCAGCAGCAGATAGTGCAGACCGTCGTCGCCCTCCAGGGTGATGACGAACTTCTCCATCGGTTTGAACAGCGGCCGGGTGCTCAGGGCCGGTACCACCGGCTTCTTGTCAAACCATTCGCTGTACAGGGACGACTGGCTGACGAAGGCCAGGGTGCCGGCCACGCTCAGGCCCACCAGTAGGATGCCGGCCAGCAGTCGGCCAAACAGACGCTTGTTGAGAGTCATGCGCAATTTTCCTCGTTATACCCGGGCATCCAACAGGCCCCGCCCGGTGGCCGTCGCACGGGGCGCGGCCGCTGATGTCTCGGACGCAGCGTCGGCGTTGGCCGTCACCCCTTCGTCCAGCAGCCAGGCCTGGGCGGACTGCCCCTCCTGACCAAAATGAATGTCCACCGCCACCCCGGCGCCAAAGTCCGGGATCAGCACCTGGCGCAGCTGCTCCCGGGTCTCCTGCAGGGCCTCCCTGAGGCTCTGATTGCTGGTGTTGATCTGGATGGAGAGGCGATCCCCCTCCTGGCGCAGGGCGATTTCCAGCCGACCCAGCTCGGGCGGGTCCAGCCGTATGTAGGCAAGGCTCTGACGGTTATCTGCCTGCAGTCGCACCCGGTCCCCCAGGCTGGAGACCAGCTGGCCAGCCCACTCGTCCGGCTCGCCCTGCAGGCTCAGCGCCCCCAGGCTCTGCTCACTCACCACCGCGTTGGCGTTGACCAAGAGCGAGCGCTGAGGCGCGGCCGTCGGCAGCAGCCCGGCCAGATCCACCGCAGTCAGGGCGGTCGCGGCCGAGGTGACTGCGGTGGCGAGGGGTTTCGCCTCCTCCTGCAGCCACTGGCTGCCCAGGGCCGTCGCACTCAGGGGGTTGAACAGGGAGAGATCCCGGGCCACCCCGGCCAGGCTCGCCACACCCAAGGCCGCCTCACCGCTCACGCTGTCGGCGCTCACGGCCGTCGCGCTGGTCTGGTTGACGGCGGCACTGCCCAGGCTGACCCAGGCCGGCAGACTCCAGGCCAGCATGGCGGCGGCATCGACCTCGGCCAGTCCCGCGGCGTCCGCCGTCGGCGGCACCGCATCATCGACCGCCGAGGGCGCCGGTGATGCGGCGACCGGATGGGGCGTCGGGCCGATGCCGGCCACGGTGGCCAGCAGGCTGTCGGCCTCGCTCAAGGTGGCCTCACTCTGGGCGGGCTCGCTCAAGGCCGGCTCGCTCTGGGGCAACTCGCGCGGGGCGGTCTGCTCCACCGGCAAGGCAGCATCCGGCTGGTCGTCGGTTGCCGGCAGGGACGGGTCTGGGGACGTCAGGGGCTCTGGCGCCGGCAGGACCGCCAGGGCCCCATCGGCCAGGGTCACAGACCACCAGGGATCCTCGCCGCCCCCCTCGCAGGGCGCCGCCGCGTCTTCATCTGTCTGGGCCAGTGCAGACGGCGTTGCCGACGTGTCCTCGCCATCGCCGCAGGCGTCCTCAGCGGACGAGGGCAACACAAAGGCCTGCGCCCCCGGCTCCTCGCCGGTTTGGCCGGCGGGGCGCAACAGGGGCGAGGTGGCGGAGGCAGTGGCGGACGAGAGGGACTCGGTTACGACCACCATTGGCTCTCCTGATAGGCGCGGAGGCCTTCCCGGTTGTCTCTGAGGTGTGCCATGGCCCGGCCCAGCTCCTGGCTCTTCTGATCCAGGCCCTGCCAGGCCAGCTGATGCAGATCCCGCAGCATGGTCAGCTCCTTGGCAAAGTGCCGCTTCACCTCGGGGTGCTGGGCCAGGGCCGGCAGCTGGCTGGCGATCTCCCGGGCCAATGGCCCGATGGCCTGCCAGTCCTGCTGACTGATCAGCCGGGTCAACTGGGAGATCCAGGCTCGCAGCCACTGCTGCCACTGGTTCAGCATCGCCTGCCGGCGAGCTTGGTCTGTTTGCATGTGATTCGGCGCTCCATCGGATACTGCTACCGGCTGCCTGGGTGCCAGGCGATGACCTGAGAGACAGCAAAAATTACGCCAAATAAATTTTATCTATTTTTCAATAAATTACGTTTGAACCCTTCCCCGGGAGGAATTGCGCTTTCCGGGCGACAGGCGGAAATCTCAGGCGGCGCGGGCCGCCACCTGCTCCCAGCCTTCCCGGATGTTGCGCATCAAGTCAGCCACCTCACCAAAACCCGCCGCCTCGTTGCGTACGCTGGCCTTGAACAGCCGGCGGCCACAATAGGCATACAGCTGGTGCAGATTCTCCGCCAACTCCACCCCCTGGGAGCGATCCAGGGAAGCATCCAAGGCCCCCAGGATCCGCATGCTCTTCTTGATGCTATTGCCCTTTCGCTCGTAGTTGCGGGCCAGCAGGTGACCCTCCGCCCTGGCCAGCTCATCCAGCAGGCCGTCCAGCAGCATCAGCACCAGGACGGCCGGCGAGGCGGTGGCGGCCCGCACCTGGATTTCGGATTGGCGGTAGGCATCAAAACCGGTTTCGTACATGCGTCTCTCCTGCCAGGCCCGCTTACAGCAGGCTGGCGTTGCTTTCGAGGATCGCCATGGTGGCGATCATCTGGTTGAACTGGGCCAGGTAGCGGTTGTAAAGCTTCTCCATCTTGGTATCCCACTTCTCCTGCCGCTCCTCGACGCTCTCCAGATTGTCCTGGGCGCTCTGCAGACTGGTGGCCAGGATGCCGTTGGTCTTGGTGAAGGGATCCAGATAGTCGTCCAGGGCATCGAAGATGCCGCCCGTATCGCTGAACACCTGGGTCAGGATGTCCGGGTTGTCGGACAAGGCATCAGACAGGGCGTCCTCGTCGATGGACAGGGTGCCGTCGCTGGAAAATTCCAGGCCTAAGTCCGCCAGCGACATGCCATCCGGCAGGGCGCTGCGCAGCGTGCTCTTGAGGCCGCTGATCAGGTTGCGCACCGTGGAGTCGCCCTCCAGATCGCCGTCGTCGTCGTAAAGTTCCTTTAAGGATTCAATCAGGTCGTTAAAGCTATCCACCACCGACTGCAGGTTGTCCTGCACCGTACTGTCGTCCGCCTCCACCACCAGGCTCACCGGCGAGTCACCGTCGTCCTGGGCCTTCTTCAGGGTGATGGTCAGGCCGTCGATCACGTCCTCCAGGGTGTTGCTGTCGGAGGTGATGGTGACCTTGTTGGTGCTGCCCAGCTCTATGATGGCGTCCTGTGCTTCGTTGAGCACCGTCAGGCTGTCGTAGGCGCTCTGGAAGGTGCTGGTGGCCGAGCTGCTGCCGGCGGTGAAGCTGATGCTGTCCACCCCGGCTTCCTCACCGGAGTCGTCGCTGGTGATCATCAGCATGACGCTGTCGCCGCTACGCACCAGGCTGGCGGTGACCCCGGGGTTGTCGCTGGCGTTGTTGATGGCCTTGACCAGATCCGACAGGGTGGCATCGCTGTCCAGGGTGGAGAAATCCAGGGTGAGGGTGTCGCTGCCGATGGTGATGGATAAGGTGCCATCGGTGGGCATCAGAGTGTCTGATGAGTCAAAGGTCATGGCCGACTGATAGGTCTGGGCCAGCTGCACCACTGTGATGCTGTACTGGCCGGTGGCCGCCGTGCCGTCGGAGCTGACGCTGAAATAGTCGTCATCGCTGACCGAAGTAGTCTGGGCAGCCAGGGCGTTGTCATCTTGCAGGGTTTCCAGGCTGTCCTGAAAATCCGCCAACAGGCTGTCCAGACTAGTCAGGCCGCTGACCTGGGCCGAGTACTTGTCGTATTTGGCTGACAGCATGCTGTCGGTACCGGCTCGCTCGGCCTCCACCATGGCGCTGGCAAGCGACGCGGCATCGTAATCGCTATAGGACATGAAAAGACTCCAGGTTCAAAAATGAAAACACGCCCGCGCCGACCACCAGCGCGGGCTTCCCACCTTATTGCAGCAGGTTCTGGATCAGGGACTGAGCATCGCTCACGGCGCTCAGGACGGAAATGCCGGCCTGTTCCAGCAGCTGTTGCTTACTCATCTCTGAGGTTTCCGCGGCGTAGTCGGCATCCATGATGTTGCCGATGGCGGAATCGGTGTTTTCCTGCATGTTGGTCAGGTTGTCAGAGATGTAGTCCAGACGGTTGATGGAGGCACCGACCTGGGAGCGCACGCTGGTGATGTCGGTCAGCATGGTCTCCAGATTGGTGATGGCCGTGGTGGCATTGGCGGCAGTATCCAGGGTATCGGCAGCGGAAGTCGTGATATCCGTGGTGATGGTACCCAGAGAGGTAGACAGATCCACGGACAGGGTCTCGGCGGAGGAGGCGCCAACCTGGAATTGCACGGCACCGGAACCCAGCAGGCCAGAGGAGGACAGCAGATCGGTGCCACCAAAATCCGTATTGTCCATCACGCTGGTCAGCTGGCTGGCCAGTTCGTCGTATTCCGTCTTCATGGCGGTACGGTCATCGGTGTCGTAGGTGTCGTTCGCTGCCTGGGTGGCCAGGTCCTTCATTCGACCCACGATATCCACCATGGACTCCAGGGCACCGTCGGCGGTGGACAGCATGGAGGAGGCGTCTTCCACGTTGCTTTGGGCTACAGCGATACCGTCGCTCTGGGATTGCATGCGGGTGGCGATGGCCAGGCCGGCAGCGTTGTCAGCGGCAGAGTTAACGGCGTAACCGGTGGACAGACGCTCCATGGCGGTGGTCAACCGATCGTTGGCGGAGGACAGGGAGTTCTGGGTCACCATGGAGGCGAAGCTGGTTTGTACGGACAAAGACATGGGTATAGCTCCTTAAGTGGTGGCAGCCGCGTCGGCAGCCTTGGCATTGACAAAGAGCGACCCCCTTGGCCGGAAAATAAAATCCAACCGATAAAATTTTCTTTGTCTCTGCACCGCCCCTGCCGGCTTCAGTTTTACCGTCCGGCGGTCGCTCTGCTTGGCAAACGCCCGCGTATCGCACCTGCCTGCAGAAGGAACTATCCGGATGAGCCCAGCCCCCTTCATCGCCACCCGATCGGTGCCCAACGCTCTGCCCCTGGCCGGCCTGGCGCTGCTCAAGGAAGCGGTGTGCCACCATGCCGCCGGACGCACCGCGGCGGCCATAGTCCCGTTGGATCGCTTCCTGCAGCAGGTGCCGCACCACTTTGACGCCCTGCAACTGCGTGGCCAGCTGGCGCTCGCGCAACAGGATCATGACACCGCCCTCCGCAGCTACAGCACCGCCATCAGCCTGCAGCCCCTCAATCCCATCCCCTACTACAACCTAGGACTCTGTCTGCAAGCACTGGGCAATCCTGAGGAGGCCCAACGCCTGTATGAGATGGCCCTGGATCTCAAGCCGGATCTGGTCCCCGTACTCAACAACCTGGGGCTGGTGTTGCGCCAGCAGCAGCGCTTTGAGGCCGCCCTGGCTCGCTTCGAACAGGCCATATCCCTGGATCCCAGCTACCCCTTCAGCTATGTAAACCGTTCCGGATTGCGAGTACGCCAGCACCGGTTGCAAGAGGCCCTGAGCGACTGCAATACGGCCATACAGCTGCAACGAGACTATGTGGATGCTTGGTTCACTGAGGGTTTCGTACTCTCTGAGAGCCTGCGCTATGAGGAGGCCATCGCCGCCTACCAGTACGTGCTGGCCCTGGCGCCGGATCATGCCAAGGCCGCCTTCGCCCTGGCTGTGACCTGGCTGTTGCAGGGGGACTTCGCCGCCGGCTGGCCCCAGTATGAGGCCCGCTGGAAGAACCCCGAGCTGGGACTGCACCGCCTGGCGGCGAAGCACGAGGAGTGGGACGGACACGTGCCGCTGGCCGGTCGGCGGGTACTGGTCTATTTCGAACAGGGGCTGGGGGATACGCTGCAGTTTGCCCGCTTCGTCCCCCGGCTGGCGGATCTGGCGCCCAGGTCAGGCTGTTGGCGCAGCCGGCCCTGCGCCCGCTGTTACAGGGGTTGGATCCCCGGGTCGAGGTGCTGGACCAACTGCCGACCACCCCACTGGATCTGGCGGTCCCCCTGCTCAGCCTGCCCCACCGACTGGGACTGCTGCAGGAATCGGATCTGCATGCCGAACCCTACCTGAGCGCCGACCCGAACCGCCAGGCGTATTGGCAAGCCTGGTTGGGCCCCCGCCAGCGACCACGCATCGGTCTGGCCTGGAGCGGCAACCCCAAGCACCGCAACGACCATGAGCGCAGCCTGCCCCTGGCCGAGCTGCTGCGCCTGCTGCCCGAGGGCCTGGAATATGTGGTGCTGCAAAAGGAGATGCTGGAGGAGGATGCGGCCCTGCTGGCCCAGACCCCGGCCCTACGCCGACCGGCACTGGGGGACTTTGCCGACAGCGCCGCCCTGTGCAGCCAACTGGATCTGGTGATCAGCGTCGACACCTGCGTGGCTCATCTGGCCGGTGCCCTGGGTTGCCCCCTGTGGCTGGTGCTGCCCCAGAACCCGGATTGGCGCTGGCTGCTGGCCCGGGAGGACAGCCCCTGGTATGAGCAGATCCGCCTGTGGCGTCAACCGAGCCACGGCGACTGGCCGGCGGTGATGACCGCCGCGGGCAGAGCCCTGCGTCACGTGTTCCGCCTGCCGGGCTAGACAACCGGCTGGTCACCTCCACCGGCTTGCCCTATGCTAGGACCCGGCCGGCGCGCCGTCGGCCGGCTTGTTGGTTGTCCACCCGCGAGGTCCCCCATGTACTGCCCACAATGTGGCCGTCCCGGCCTGCAGTCCCGAGAAAATCATGAGGTTCGCTGCGATTGCGGCTTTCACTACTTCCACAACGTGGCGGCGGCGGTGGCCGCCATACTGCAGTGCGGTGACGAGATACTGGTGACCCGCCGTGCCCGGGAACCGGGCAAGGGGCAATTGGACTTCCCCGGCGGCTTTGTCGATCCGTCAGAGAGCCTGGAACAGGCCCTGCGCCGTGAGCTGCGCGAGGAGTTGGGGCTGGAGATCGCAGGATGGCCCTGTCACTGGCTGGGCTCAGCCAGCAACCGCTACCCCTATGACTGCATCCGCTATTACACCTGTGACAGCTACTTCCATCTGCCGCTGGCGGCCAAGCCAGCCATCCTGGGCCAGGACGATGTGGCGGAGGCCTTCTGGCTGCCGCTGGCCGCGCTGGATCCGGCCGCCTTCGCCTTCGACTCCTCCCGTCAGGGGCTGGCCCTGCTGCACAATCGCATGGGCAAACGCCCTGACACAGAGGCATGACTTGGTCGCAGGCACGAAGAGGCGGGGGGCTGGAGGCCAGAGTTGGAAGGCGGAAAAACAAAAAGCCCTTAAGCTGCTATAGCTTAAGGGCTCTGTTCAGTGGCGGAGTGGACGGGACTCGAACCCGCGACCCCCGGCGTGACAGGCCGTGCCAGCCTGATTTTCTTGAATGACATCCGCTAACAATACCTGTAATCGATTGATTTTAATATCATAAACCAAAAGACACCCGGTCACGCAAACGGCACTAATCTTTGGTCACGGCATGGTCACGGTCACGAAAACTTATGTTTTTAGTGACAACTTTTTGATCAGTCTCGTGCTGCTCCAACACTATAGCAAGGCGCCATTTGAGGTAAAACCCCATGGCACATCGGACCGCTACGGCATGGATCTGTCGCGGTAAAAAGCTCACGGCAGGAGGGACAGTGTAGATACCGAGGAAAGCCAATTAAAGAGATCTTTAATTGGGAGACCACACATTAAAGAGCTCTTTAATGTGGTGGGCCTCTGTTATCACCTTAGCCAATGTTTCTGAACACAACCTGCGTAGCCGGAGCGGACTGTACCCTGCTGATTCAGGTCAAATCCATTTGGCGCGATGCGAGGATTGCGGAGTGAAATTGACATCTTCACCCCTGGATCGACGTATAGGGATTTGTCATCCGTCTGAAGCCTCTCGTTAGACGGGAGGCTTGGGTTTTATCGGCTATTCAGTTCGAGCCGACGACCAATTGCTGACAACGCCTCAGCCAGCAGGTCGATCTTTGTGGTGTGATGCAAGTTGATGAGACGCTGCACGTTTTGACGTGGCACCCCTAGCCGACGACCCAGTTCAGCTTGGGTGACGTGCTCTTCGCACATGGCGTTGAGCAACAGCACTTTAGCCCATAAGCTGGGAGGCACGGCCACAACCTCCTGGTCAGATGCCGGCACTGACGGAAGCGGCACCGGGCGGTTGTCCTCGAAGTAAAACTCGAAGGCCGTTATAAGTGCGTCCTGCGCTTCTGTCAGCGCCTCGTCTCTGGTATCCCCACCAGTCAAGGCTTCCGGTATATCTGGAAAACTAGCCATCCAGGTGTTGCCATCACGATGAATCATTACGGGATAGCGCATAGTGATCCTGCAGTTTGATGCAAGAGCCCCCCCCCTTTCAGGGGGAGGCTTAGTTTGTTTGGTAAACTTATATGTAAACCGTTTTGATTACTTTGGCGAGAAAAATCGTAATCCTTTTTGATTACACATTGAAATGTCTGTGATTCACTCCTTGTCCATGAGGCGGTTTGGAGGTTGGCCTTTCGACCGAGATGTGTAGCTGGCGGGCGGGCCCCAAAAGAAGGCGTTGGAGGTGGGGGGGTCAACGTAAACGGCCAACAGCTGCAACGAAACGTTGTGATGACACTACACCCTGGAGAGAGCTACCCTCGCCAGTTCTGGTCGAAAAGTTACCGTAGCTCCCGGGGCTCCCGCCGGTTCAGGTCGAAAAGTTACTGTAGCTCCCGGGACTCCCGCCGGTTCGGGTCGAAAAGTTACTGTAGCTCCCGGGACTCCCGCCGGTTCGGGTCGAAAAGTTACTGTAGCTCCCGGGACTCCCGCCGGTTCAGGTCGAAAAGTTACTGTAGCTCCCGAGACGCCCCCGGTTCGGGTCGAAAAGTTACTGTAGCTCCCGGGACTCCCGCCGGTTCGGGTCGAAAAGTTACTGTCGCTCCTGGACTCCCGCCGATTCGGGTCGGAAAGTTACCGTGGACGCCGCCGCTCCTGCTTGAACCAGTGATCTAAACACTTCTCAGCCGTGCCCGGTAGCTGGAATTTGCTTTTTCAGCCCCCACCCCCTTTGCCCACTGTTGGGCCAACTTGGTAAGCTCGGAATATCAGCCTTGTGGCTGAACAAACCAACCGGCCACGGGCCAACGCAAAAGGCAGCCGTATGACAAATCCTCAGCAGAAATCACCCCAACCAAGCAGGCCGGGCCAGAGACATAACCAGACAAGAAAAAAGAAACCGGCAGACTCCTCATCCCCGTCGCAACTGCAACAGCCGGCACGGCTGCGTGGTTTCGTATCGGAGCTCATCAACAACGAAACCCGCAACGCCATGGTCACCGACATGGCCGGCAGCCTCTACTTTCTGAGAGAGTCAGAGTGGCTAACTCCCGATAACAAACTGGCCATTGGCACCATCGTTGAATTTACCCCGGGTGTGGTGAATAAAGGCCGAGCCGCCCTCAAGGCCCGTTCCCTCACCACCAACTCGCTAGCTACTCCGGAAATGGATGACGCCTGGTTGAGCCTGGCGACCGCCGAGGAGCAACAGGTACAGGAACGCCTCAAATACCACCAGTTGGCCACCCTCGTTGTAGATCGCAACTACGCAGTAGAAGATGCTATCTGCGAGATTTATGGCATCAGCATTCCCGAGAACATTGAATACCCTGAGCGGGCATCACTGGAGGACAAGGAGTTTGTCACCGCCGTGCTGCCCACCAGCTTGCAGTCCAAACGACACTCGACAGCAAAGCGGCTGACTAGAACCCTAAGCCTGGATTCGAGTCATCTACTGGGGTTTTTGCGGGGCAAGTTGAGCTACCGAGTTGCCCTGGAGCGCAGTCTCAAGAACAGAACTGATAAGGTCAGTGATCGGGTGGAAGAGGCCGAGATGGAGCAGCAGCTTCAAACCGAAGTCGAAAATGACTCCTCCTTGAATGAAAAGTCCCCCAGTTTGCTTCAGACAATGATCAACTGGGCAACCAAATCCCGTTGATTTCTACAAACGCCCTCGCTATCGAAGAGGCAGTGTTCAGGGTCTATCGGCGCCCCCGCCGCTAACCACGCCACTTCCAGACAAGAGCCCCCAACCTCATCATGCTTTGGACTGGAACCATCCAGCCCAAAGCATTCTTGTCTTCACGACAAGACGTATAAACCACCATTTACCCACCGCGCTCCAGTGTGTAAATCTTCGTTGTCATGCTTAATCTAGCGTCTTGCAGCTGGTGTCCTGCTGGGCATTGATAAGGGGTAATCCGCTATCAGGCTTTCCAGCGGTATCTGCAGGCCCTGGTGCAGGTTACGGATCATCGACAGCGTCAGCTTACGTTTTCGATTAAGGATGTCTGCAACCTGACGGCTCTTGCCAAGGTAACGCACCATGTCATCCGGTGTTAATCCCTGCTGCTCCATCATGAATTTGATGGCCTCCACCGGATCTGGCTGCGCCATGGGATACTGTTTGGTCTCGAATGCTACGATCAGCGTTACCAGCACATCCAGCTCGTCACCCTCGACTGAGCCGATCTCGGCCCCCCATAGTTCATCAACGCGGTCGAGCGCAGACTGGTGATCCTGCTCTGTACGAATTGGCCTGATATTCATTGATGGCTCCCTCATCATCAATAAGGACAAAAATGCCCTTCGCCGACACTAACACTTAGTTGCCCAGCAGCCCGTGCGACACGGCACACCATTAGCGCACGGACTCATGCCCCATATCCCTACAGCGCCTTATCTGCCCCATCCGGCATCACAGCGGATACAGGTGGCTGTATAGCTCAGAGCTCCATGCCATTGATGTCATCCACCTCGTCCAGCAGATACCGACAACGCGCCTCGACCCACTGCTGGTAACGCAGCAGGTAGTCACTCTCATCTGGTGAGGTGGCGTAGCGGGCCGGGAGCGACTCCAGCTGCCCAAGCAGGCTCTCCGCCAGGCGCTTAAGTTGGCGGCTGACCAAAGGACGAGGCAGCTGACAGCTGTCGGCAAAATCCGCCAGCTGATAGGCATGGATGGCAGAGGCATTGAATTCATCCCCCAGCGCCATGGCCAGCTCCTGTTCAAAATCAGGGTAGAGGGCGATGTTGACCAGATCATAGAAGGGCGCCAGCGCTATGCCTGTCTTGCCAACAAAGAAGCTGAGGTTCTTGCCATGGGCATCGGCATTGCCAATCAGCAGGTTGAACAGAACCCACTCCAGCATCGCCATACGGGTTGCAGCCGGATTGCTACAGGCATCGGCAAAGGCGAACAGGGCGGGCAGATTGGCGCCATCACGGATATGGGCCACATCGCGTCCCGCGCCAAAGTTGCGCTCATATTTGTAATCGGGGGGGAGGTTCAACGCCTGGCAGCCATCGATAAGATGACGGCGTCGAACCTGCTCAGGCAGCTCTGCCTTGCGATCGAACCGCGTGACCAGCAGAGCTGGATGGCCGCCCATCATGCACCGCGCCACCTGAGCCACGGTCAACTGACAGGCACGGGCCAACTGCATAGTGACGTATTCATTCAGCACCAAGTGAGGCAACTCTGGTCGCTCGAATTTCAGGATGTGCGTCGAACAAAGCCGGCCTTCACCAAAGCCCATTCCCCGCTCAGGATCCATCAGCACATTGAGCTTATCCTGCACCCCTGCCACCGACAGACGCGGTTTGCCATCCCAGACGGTGAGCCCCAGCTGTTGACGAGCGGCAAGCCGCTCGGCCAGTTCCTGCTCGCTGACGGCGCGAAACTGTGCCGTAGCCGCTGGCTGCTCTCCTGCGGGTAACAGAGTCAAGGCCCCGGAGGTTTCCTGGCCGATAGCCTGCACCAGCGCAAAGGTGTTATGCCGCGCCAGTCGAAAACGCGCCAGCAACTCCTCCAGGCCCGGCCCTTCGGGCAACAGATTGCGCAAGAAACGCTGCACGTTAAGCGGCGGGATCTCGCCGATCAACGGCAAATGCGGCGAGAGGGCAAAACCCCGCTCCTGCCAGGCGGCGGCATAATGCCACCGCAGTTGATCGTCACTCAGTTGCAAGGTAGCAATCTGCTCGGTCCCCAGAAACACAGCAAGGCAGGGTTCAGCACCATTCATCAGCCGTCTCCGTCTCGCTCTGCCAGGGCACCATCTGCAGGGCAACGCCGAGCCCTGCGCAGATTTGCAGCACGCTGCCGAACTGGACCGTTGGCACCCCATGTTCCACTTTCATCAAGGTATCCTTGGCCAGGCCACATAAGGCTGCCGCATCGCTGAGCGTGAGCCCGCTCTGCGTGCGGCGGGCGCGAATAGCCTCGCCGAGCAAGGCCGGCGTCAACGGGCGATCCAGGGCGGGGGTCGCGACTATCTTGATGCTGCGAGACATAAATATCCCATTAGGTCAGGATTATTGGCACAGACCAGTGTAGCAGGGCCAATAATCCTGTGATAGCAGGATTATTGGCCCTTTCACGCAAGTCCAACCCATAAAGTCGACAAGGGTAGGATTAATTGCAAGACCGTGGCTAACCGCCACCGATGAGATGCTGATGGCTACGCTAGTCTCGAGGCGGCCAGGCGCAGAATGCACCACGATATGGCTTGGCAGATTCGACATCTGCAGGGCTATCGCTTCATCCCTTGCCAGCCGTCACTGGGCAATGCCGATGGTGCCAGAGATAACATCACAGCAAGAAGCTCATCGCAGCCCCCTCGGCGACGTAAACTGGTCAGCGATATTAACAACCCCAGTCCGACGACATGGTACCAATGCGGAAGGGTTGCAGATAAAGTGAACCCATTCGATTGATAATAATTCTGACGCGACGCGGAGGTATTGCCATGGCTAAACCAGAAAAGGCGCAGGCCGAGGCTCGGCTAGTCAGGCTGGCGATGCAGGATGTGGCAGACGGTCGAACCATGACTGTCGAGGAAGCGTTTAAGCGCCTGCACCTAGCACGCAAAGTGCACACCGCTCCCAAAGGAGCACATTAACAACCCGTATCGAATCGCATCTGATCCGTGACTTGGCAAAACAAGCGGATGGAACAACGAGCAAAGGCAGCGGTGACCGAACAAATTTCCGACTACGATCCAGCGAGCGCACTGGACGGCCCAGAGGCAATTGCGATGTTCATCGCGGATGCCCTACACACTGGAGATGCGGCCTATGTCGCTAGCGCGATGGGCGTGGTTGCTCGCACCAAGGGGATGACGGCGCTGGCGAATGAAACCGGGCTGTCCCAAGAGCAGCTTTACAAATCGTTCAGCGAAGGCGGTAACCCTACCCTGAAAGCCATGCTGTTAGTGCTGCGGGCGCTAGACGTTTATTTGACCGCCAGGCCACGTCAACAATAATGGTCTGAGAAACTGAAGTCTCTCTAATGACGCAGCAATGACGCTGTGCAGTTCCATCATCATGCATGCCTGGAGGTGCGAAATGAACTGGCCACTCACCATCACAGCACTGGTTATCGGCGTTGCTGCGGCACTCTTTGTCACCGCAGTGTATTTCTGCTACGACCCGTCAAAAAAACACTCATCATCGCCGAGCGGGCGAGATCATCAAGAAAAAAAAAGCCCAACAAAATAGACCCCGGTCGCCGGCCACAGAGGGGTTCGGCGAGTTTATCTTTTCAGGATAACTTTGCTAACTTCCGTATAACTGTGGATTACCACCGCATCAACTCCCAGCAAAACTCGCCTTTTTCGCTGTTAAAATAACAGCGTTACATTTCGTTACAAATGACAATTCAACATTTTAACCAATTGATAAATAAAAAATAGCGCCCCCATTTAGTACAAAAAACGAGCAGAAATTGAACAAAAAATAAATGGCGTGCCTTTTTGCCATTCATTTCCAGTTTTGCTTTCGGGTTAGCGTTGGCACAGACGTTCACTACACGAGAGCTATAGATGTCAGCGATTTGCACCATTAGCAAAAACACCATCGTTAAGCTCCATCCTGCAGCCCGCAGTGCATACGAATGGAGCCAGCTTTATCCGCGCTGGATCTCTCCTCATCTGTTTCCTGCCGAGCTCAGAAACGTTCTCGGGCGGACCGATTTACGCTGTGTGATTCAGTCAGGAAACAAAGAGCAACGGCCAAAAACCCGCGAATTTTTATTCTACGCCCCAATATGGTCGGCAACGTACTGGGCGTCTGGGTTGCCTCCCATTGGCTCTCGACTGATTTATGAGACTGGCGGCACTGTGCCCACGGATGAACAGATAGAACTCGCATCTTGGAGTTCGGCATTACAGCCATTGTTGCTGTCAGTGCAGCCAACTCAGATTGCGTTGCTGCGAGACAGCTTGCGGTCAATGATGCCACATTCTGTCTGTCAGCGACTTTTTGATAAGAGCAAAATTTCAGATGCTGATATTTGCCTCTGGACGGGACTCAGCAGGGGCGCGTTGATAAAACAACGAGCTTGCCGAGCTGATTCTAATAGTGATGAGTCCGTCGATCTGGTCAGCCTCTTATCAGCGAGCGTGGATGACTGATATGTCACAGAAAATCAGACGTCGAAAAATGTTGGTCAGACTCAATCGTCTGCTGACGCCCCGCAGCCTCAACAAACAACATCGCCTGGCTGTGTTTCAGCGATTGAACTCCCTGCTGAATTCGATTCCAGCCGATTACTGGGGCTCATTCGGCCAATTCCTGCCGAAAGTAGAGGGCCTCGCCCGGCGCCATGCTCAATGCCAGATCAGCGATAACAGCAATTCGGTATTTGAGTCGCTGCGCAAATCAGGACAACTAACCGGCGCGCATTATGCGGCAGCCATTTGCACGCCCATCTGCCATATCGAACCTGCAGATCATGAAAAATACGAACAATGGCTGGCGATCACCCTACTCTGCTGTCTGCAACTCGAAAACATCGGAAGTCATCAATCCGCTATTCAGTGCGCACTGCGCGAGATCCGTCTGATTGCTACGGAAACCAAACATAAATCGTTACTGCAATCCCTGCCGGATCCGCGAGAGGCATCCTCGTTATGGGAACTGAACCTGGCTCTGCGGACAGCTCGAGCAGACATGGATGCCCACTCTCGTAACGAGGAAGAGCTCCGCGGCTTGAGCTATCTGCATGTCGTCATCAATGACGCATATAACAATCGCACGGGTATTCAGCGTACTCGGACTATCCGTGTAACGATTGAGCGTGAACAACAGCTGAGTCTAAAAAGTGACCCCGTGCTCGATGACAACGATATCGAGGTCGCCGAACTGCGGGTCACCCCGTCGCCCACCGCTGGCGGACCAGATGAGACCGATGAGCCCCTGCTCGTCCGGCCAGGCCAGGTGCTACGAGTGCAGGTCCCCGGGCCGCATAAATCCACGGCCATTCAGGCGCTGCAGGGGCAACGACTGGCCGAACAGCTCAGCATCCGCAATCAATCGTTGCCTTGCTCCTACGATCAAGCGACAGACTGGGATATTCAGCATCTTATCGCCGAGCTCCTGGCCCAGCTGCAGGAGGACGCTGAATCGGCAGTCACGGCAGGCTGGCTGTTGTTGTCGCTGTGTAGCGGCCGGGATTCCAACTGGCTCTGGCAAGCCCATCAGAAGAGCAAAATTTTACAGCTGATGAAGGGGCACCCCTGCCTGGTGATTACACACAGGGTGCCAGCTGGAATACAAAAAGACCATGCCGATCAGCTACTCCCCGAAATTAGCGACAAGCTCTATCTGGCGCTGCCCAGCCAGCTCACGGCCTGGTTTGGCGCGGGGATCCAGTCCCCCATTTCCTCAGATGCCACATCGCTGCTCAAAGCCATCAACGAGCGCCACTTAACCCGTTTGACCCTGGGCCGGATCAGCCGTTATCTCAAGCATTCGTATATCAATGAGGGGCGAGATCGCGCAGAGATAGCCCTGATCCGGGGAATGACACATCAGGAGCGGCCAGCACTGAGCTACAGCAATTTTGATGTGAATCCGCTGGTCGAGCATTACTACGCCTATCTCAACGCTATTTTTTCTCTCGCAAACAGCTCGCCACAATTACCCCCGCGGCGCCCGATCGCAAGACGTCTTGGCAGCAGATTGAACCTGCCCAAAAACGTGCTGCAGAACTGGTTTGCCTTGCTTGCCAGGCCGCTATCGGCTCGGCGTGACGCCAGCCTGCAGGCCGCAGTGACATTTCATAACGCCTATGTGATCTACACTTGGGCGCTGCTCAGCTTTGCCACGGGCCACCGGGATGTGACCGCCCCCCTGGGGCAGCTCAGCGATTACAATTCAAAGCAAAAAAGTTGGTGGATCAGCGACAAAGAAGTCCGTCACGGCTTGGCGGCCAGGACCGTCTTACTGCCCGAAACCGCCGCGCAGCAGGTCACCCACTATCTGGATCATCTGCATGCGCTGGCCACCCGCACAAATTTTGTCGTCCCCCAGCTGTCACAACGCTGCCAGTCTGCGCTGCAAAGCAGCGGCAACCTGCTGTTTGCCATCGTCGAAGCTGGCGACCTCGGCTTTGTGACACAAGATCTGACGCCCAAGCTGCTCAATACACTGCTGCAAAAACGCCAGCCTTGGTCCCGCAACTGGCCACGGCATCATCTGCGCAGCGAGCTCAAACGCCGCGGATTTTCGGGTGAGATCATCGATGGCTGGATGGGACACGAGGAAATCGGCGAAGAGGCGCTGGGGCGGCACAGCTGCCTATCGATGCAGCATCTGCAGCGTATCGCCGACGCCATCGAGAACATTCTAAATACACATAAAATTGAGGCACACAGCGGATGGCAAACCCGTTAATCCTATCCCCCCATCGTCGGGAAGCCACGCAACAACTGGGCCGGCAACATCGAAAGGCCGAGCGGCAGAAACAGGATGAAGCCGTGCTGCGCAGAGCGCTGGAGATCTTCGGCAACCTTTTGCCAGAGATGATGAAGGATCCTGCCGATACCCAGCGATTCGATGCCCAATGGCCGAAAATCGATCAAAAACTGCGGCACGAGCTCAGGAGCGAAACCGCCTACCGACGAGCCTACGGTTTTTTGTGCCGGCAGATCGAACGCGGCAATCGCTCCGGCTATTGGAGCATCGCCACCCCGACGCCGTACCTGACCCTGCGCCGCCAACGCCCATTGCGCTCGCTGAGTTGGCAACACCAGGCCGCCGAATTTGCCGTGATTGCAGAGCACTGGCTCAGTAATCTTTCCCCTGCCAACAGCCCGGCACAGCACTTTGCCCGCCTGCTGACCGGCGCCGTGCTGTTCGGCGGGCTGGCCCGTCCCGAGCTGTGGCCCGCCCTGGGCCAGGCATTGATGCGACCTCGCCCATTGCTGGGAGACGGTCAGTATCTGTGGCTCCCTCTGCAAGTGGATGACAGCACGACCCTGGCGAGCAACATCTATATAGATGAAGAAGACGACAAGCTGCCGGTCAGCCAGATCCACTACGCTCCGCCGCCTCTTGTGCTGGCCCTGCTGCAACTGTTTTTGCGTCAACGGCCGGCCGGCTGGCAGGCCCCGAGCGATGTCGTCTCCTGCCTTGCATTGATCAATGACGAGTTGGGCTGCCAGCTTAGTGCTTCCGCCTTCAGTCGTGGCGCCATGGCATGGATGGAGCGCCAGCCCGACGTGGCCCTGCCCCAGGTACTGCTCGAGTATGCCATTGGCCGAGTGCCCAGCGCCGCCCTGCCCCACTGCTACTGGCAACGACTGCTCCGCCCTGCTCGCTGGCCCTGCCAGCCCAGTGCCTTTGCCGAGTTTCAGCCCCTGACGCTGTTATCCAAGACAGCACAGTCGTCAGTCCATGCCGGCCACTCCAGCCAACCGTATCTATTGGAGTCGTTGCGTGAGCTGTTCAAAGTCGATCCGAACAGGCCGAAACCGAAGCGCGAATTGATCGAAGAACTCGCCGGCTTACAGGGATCCGCACTGACGCTCGCCGAGCAGATCCTGGTGGCCTGGTTGCATGCGCATCTGGCAGAACGGGACAACGCAGCATCCACCGCTCAGCGCTATCTGCAAGCAGCAGGAGGAGAGTGGCTGGGCGCGACCCTAGAGGTCCCGCTGGCTGAGCTGGCCGGTGAGGAACTGCATGAGCTGTATCAGTCCATTCTAAATCGGCCACGCAGCCAGAAGGCCCAGCATTACCTCGCCGAGCGGCTCGAAGATCTGCATCGGTTTGCAGTACAGCAATTCGACCTGGCGCCGCTGCCCGCGCCATTGGCCGAGGGCAGCAAGACCCGTTTGCATGTCAGTGCCGCCATCGTCGATGAGCCGTTGTTTGCCGCTCTGCTCGATGAGATTACCCACTTGAGCGATCTCGACTGGCAGCAGGCACAGGCCACCCAGTGTTTTCTGATCCTGGCTTACCGCACCGGGCTGCGGCCGGCGGAGCTGGCCAAACTCCGACTCAAAGACGTCGAGCCATCTGCCATTGGCTGGCTATTTGTGCGCGAGAGCCGGCATGGTCACAACAAGACCGAGGCGGCCCTGCGCAAAGTGCCGTTGTTCCCGCTGTTGCTGGACACAGAGCACCCGATCGTCAGCCGCCATCTGGGTGAGCGTCGTCTGCTGGCCCAGAGTGCGTCCGAACTGCTGTTTCATGCCCCCGACAACCCCTTCGGTCAACTGGACACGACGCAACTGGCGCTGATGGCTAAAACCCTGCTGGGTCAACTCAGCGGGGGGCTGGATTACCGCCTGTATCATCTGCGCCATAGCGCGCTGTCGCGACTGCAACTGTTGCTGCACCAGGATCTTGTGCCGCTACCGGCGCTGGTTCAGCCACTGCTGCCCTATACGGCCGCGCAACGCCATCAGCTACTGCAACTGATTGCCGGCAAGGATCGCCTCCGGGACCGCTATGCCGCCCTGGCGGCCTTTGCCGGCCATAGCAGCCCCGGCATGAGCCTCAGCACGTATCTGCATTTCACCGATCTGCTGCTCCAATGCCATCTGGCCCAGGCTCAGATCCCCTGCTCGGAGGCGATGGCCGCTAATCTGCTTGGACTGCGCCCCCATCGCATTCGTCGCCTGAAGCAGGATGGGGACATCACCCCACCACGGCTGGAAGCCTATTGGCGTAAACGGCTCAGCCCCTATTTGGCTCCGCTACCGGCACAGCCGAGGGCGCCCCAACAGCAAGAAACAAATGGCCCAGGCATAGTGCGGCAATCGCATTATCTGCCGGCGCTGGCGGTGTTAGGCCGCATTCAGGCGGGCTACGATTACCGCGAAACCGCCTTTTTCTATCAGCTATCACAAGAGTTGATCGACCGCTGGCTGGCCACGGCACAGGCGCTGCGCGGGCTGACCACCCGCAAGGGCTTACCTCGGCTGTTTCCCAAGTCCCGGCGGCATCAACTGCTCCCCGCGCAGCCGGTGGGCATTGCAGAGAGACTGGATGTCGCCAGGGGCCTGCAGGCTTGCCAGCTGATGCGTCGTGACAGGCAACAACTCGCCGAGTTGCGCTGGGCTATCCGGTACTGTCTGCTCAACAGCAACAGTTCACGGGCCGGGATCCGGTTTGATAATCCAGCAACACTGCAACGCTTTATGGCCGTCGTGACGCAGCTGTGCCCCTGGGCGCGCTGGCAGTTGTATCTGCAATATCCCAAAGGCAAGCGAATTCAGGCATGGGATTGCCAGCAACGGCTGTGGATTGAGCGCATGGTGCTGAAGAAAGCCGGCCCGTATCCAGACGGTCTGGGTTGGCTGTTGCTGCGCCACGCCGAAGAAGAGGCCCGGGTCGCCAGCGGTCTGCAGCGCTACTCGTCCCACGCCTTGCGGATCCTGTTCCACCGGCTGGCCATCATCTTTTTTAGTGCCGAACAGGTACAAACATGGGCAAGTGCCGGGCAAGACAGCGCAGGCGACGCATCAGCATAAAAGGAGCGGTGGCACGCCGTGCGCGCACATCAGAAGGAATCGAGGAAATTAAGCAGGGCCCGTCGCTGCTCGGCACTCATGCGTTCCCACCGCTGATCCAGCCGCAGTTTCAGGCCATCATCGGCCAGCCGGATACTGTCTTGCCGAGCGCCAGTGCAGGAAGCCAACTCCGGCTCATAATCCATCAGAAACCAGCTCATGGGAGCACCAAGGAAGGACGCAATATTGAGTAAATGGTGCAGGCCGATTCGATTGGCCCCGCGTTCGTAACGAGACAGTTGCTGCTGAGAAATCCCCAACTGCTCAGACATCACAGCGGCGGAGAGCCCCAGCTCCTTACGCCGTTTCTGGATCCGCTTGCCCACCAGCGAGTCCAGTGCCGTGGTCGATTGTTTGGACATCGGGTCCCCGCTCGTTTAGTCACAACTCATCACCAAACGAGAATTTCGGCTAGTTTTACTCTTGTTGAAACATCACCAAAATTGTAAATTCCAGATTAATCACCCAATGAGAGTATTCCAGTCTCTCATTTACCGAAACCGTGCTTTCAATCAAAGTCGGGCTATTGCCTGGCATCAATTGGCACAGTTAAATTGCACCCTTTGCCATACCTGTCTCGATATACGCACAGCGGCGCCGTAAGGATCTGCGGATCCACGCCTCAGCAAGGAGCTATAAATGAAAAAAAACCTGATCGCCTTGGGGATGTCCTTGGCGATGACCATGCCGGCTTTCGCCGGTTCCAATGGTACTCAGCTGACTGACAGCACCTTTGATGATTATCTGGTTCGGGTGTTTAGCGGGAGTGAATCCTGTGGTGGCCAACTGATCGCCGGGAAATATGTCGTCACCGCCGCTCACTGCGTTGCGGATGCTTGGGGTTCCAAGCTCAGTGATGAGTGGATGGCTATTTCCAGTGATGGCGTCCTGACCGACGAGCAAGTGAGTGATGCCGATCTGAAAATCTATTTCGGCAGTGCCACCTACACCAGCGGCACCAAGCTCGGCGTATCTGCAGCCACCCTGTTTCATGACTACGTTTATCGTTATCAGAACAGCTCTTCTACCAGTGATTATGACACTGAGGTAAAGAGTGAGTGGGCCGCGGAATACGGGTTGACCGATGATGATGTGCTGGGTTCGTTCAGCGTTTTTGGGGACATTGCCGTATTCACACTCAGTGAGTCCGCGCAACAACAGACAGCCGCCACGCTGATAACCTCCACTAAGAGCATTGACGATGAAGTGGATGTTCGTTGGGCTGGTTGGGGGATTACCGAAGAAGGTGGTAGCGCTCCGGCCACAGCGAACTACGGTTACATGACCTACACCGCATTCCCGTGGGATTCTTGGTGGACACAAACCACTACTGCGGACTGGGAACGTGCAACGACCAAAGACGGTTCTATGTTTTGCGATGGTGATTCTGGCTCTGCAGTGACCATTGACGGACAGGTGCTGGGCTATGTTCGTGGTCATACCGGCGACTGCGGGGATAGTGACTCAGATTTGCGTATTACAGCCGCCCGGTTCTACATTGACTGGCTGGCTGAGCAGATCGATGCGGTGAACACCGTCAGCAAGAAGGACCTGACCGTTGACGCGGCCGGCGCCCACACTGTGACCTGGACCATTCCGGTTCAAAGTCTCAAGGTGGACGATGTAACCTTCAACCCGCAGATCGTGGATTCCACTGGTCTGTTCACCTCCGACGACCTGAGCAACTGTGAGGGCACTTTCGCCACGGGCGAGAGCTGCGAAATCACGGTGACCTTCAACGCCGCCGGTGCCACTGTCAGCAGCGATGCTTCTGCTACCCTGCAGCTGAATGATGACCTGAGCATCCCGCTCAGCTACACCATCAGCAGCACTAGCAGTGATGACAGCAGTGATGATAGTTCTGACGACAGCAGCAGCGATGACAGCAGCAGCTCCAGCAGTTCAGGTGGCGGTGGCTCTGCCAGCTGGATGGTACTGATGGCCCTGGCTGGTCTGGCCCTGCGTCGCAAGTCACGTCGTTAAACTGAGGGATGGGGCCAGATCCTGGCGCCAGGCTAGCGTAGAGTTATCCAGTGAGGATATGGCTACGCTAGCCACTCAACCAACCGGTGCGGAGGTGACAAAATGAACTGGCCCCTGACCATCACGGCGTTGCTCCTCGGCGGCGCTGCCGTCCTCTACGTTGTCGCCGTGTATCGCTACTATGACCCGCAACAACATGTCACCCAGAAGAAGGTGCCTGGACGTTGGCATCGGAAGAATAAGCGAGTTCGCCAATAGCCCCCTTTCATCGCCCCATCCGGCTATGGAGCCAGGCATGAGCCACGAACCCCAATATCCCCCTATCACCGCCGCAGACGGCAATGTGTTTCTGGCTCTGGGGTTTGCCCCGCCGAGGCAGAACAGTTGCTCGCAGACTCACAACACCGCATCGCGGATAAGCTGGCCCGCCGCCAGGCCGCCGCGTCGCACAACCACCGCCATTAGCTCTGCCCCACGGGGGACAACACCCAAGACCAATCAAACTGAGCCCGGGAGACACCAAGATGGGAACACTCAAGGAACTGATGGACCAGCTCTCGCCTGAATCGCATCAGCGGGTCCGAAAGATGGCCGATGAGATGCTCATGAAAGCAACTTTCCGTACTTTTGACCCGGCGAACTATTTGCAGGATGAAGAGCATCGGCAAGCCTATCTGGAAGCAGCCCGGGAAGAGGGCGATCCAACCTTGCTTGCAAAAGCACATCAGAATGTGGAGCGCAGCAGAGCTAACACCTCAGCCTCAGCGCCCGGCGACCAGGGCGCCGAGACAGACGAATAACCGCACCCCATCAGGCACGGCGCAGCTCCACCTGATTTGGGATGCAGGGTTAATTCTGATAGTGTCCCGATATTGGCACCTAACTCGATATTTTCGCCATAATGTCCCCAAATAGGAACTTAGCGTGAAGATCAGCAACGACGATTCACCCGCCATCATCGCCCAGGAGTTGGGAGCCAGATTGAGACAAGCCCGCCTGAATCTGAACGTAACGCAGGCATCCCTGGCGCGCCTGGCGGGTGTCAATCGGAAAAAGGTGATGCACGCAGAAGCGGGCGAGACCGACCTGCTCACGCTGGTGGCGCTGCTGCGGGCGATGCGTCTTGCCGACAAACTGGAGCTCTTTCTGCCCCCGGTGCCCATCTCCCCCATTCAGCTGGCCAAACTGGCCGGCAAACGGCGACAACGGGCCTCCGGCGATGCCTGCGACAGCACCAATACGAAGAAATGTGCGTGGTGAGCCGGCCGTTATTCATCCGGTCGTGCCCTGGCCATTAGGGAAACAGCCATTGCCGCGCGGTTTATTCACGGTGCTTCACTGTCTGGTGTTCACCTTAGGGCCAGGTGTTTACGTCGTAAACACCTGAACAGATGTGGCCGGCCTAGGGAGGTGTTTACACCGTAAACACCTGGGCAGGTGTGACTGATTGAGGGATGTTTACATGGTAAACACCGAGTTTGGTGGCGGGGCGACTGGCTTTTGTCTTACCGGCCAGCGTCTAGAAAAACAGCGCTGGCGACAGATGAAAGCGTCGACTTAACGCGGCTATCTGGGCCTGGGTCAGTTGGCGGCTGTCGTTGCCGCGCAGAAACTTGCGCACCTGGGCGGCAGAGCCCAATTCCGGCAGATCCTGTTCACCCAGCCGGTGCTGGTTCATCAGGGTGCGGATCAGGGCCATGCCCGGATCCAGCCCGGCCAGTTGCTGATTGAACTCGCGAAACGCCGGGGCCTCAGACTCCCAACGTTCGATGGTCATCGACAGTATCTCGATAAGCCGCGCATTGCCATCGTAGTCCTTCAACAGGGTCTCCAGCAGCGCCAGGGCCTGCCGATGCTCGGCGTCATTGGTGATACGCGCCAGAAAAGGCACCTGCTGCAAGGCCGCGTTGATTTGCTGACAGGCCTCATACATAGGGACGTTCTCCTTTAGTTGACCGGGTGGTTGGCGGCCCAGGCCGCCGTAGCGCCCCTGAGCAGCTCGAGCTGAGTGGCCTGCTCCGGCTCAAGTGGGAGAGGCAGGTCGTCGCGTCCCGCCAGCAGCTCCAGCGCCGCCAGATAAGCGGCACGATCTGGCAGGCGCCCGTCCTGCAGAGCGCCAATCAGCTGGGTCACCCGACACCAGTAGGTCGATGCGAGAAATTCATCCATCGCCTCGCGAAGCCCCAGATCCTGACGACCAAAATATTCCGGCGACGCAGGCTGGTAATCCTCGGCAAACATGTTGTTGACCCTGTGCTCCTGACGCAGATACGCCAGGGTAGCGAAGAAACAGGACTCGCACAGGTGGACTTCGTAGCGCTCGGTATCGTGCTGTGAACCATAGCCCCAGTGGGCCTGCAGGGTGCCGAACTCCGGCCCGCACTCGGACGCTGTGCTGTCACCACACACATCGCACAGTACGTCGGTCACCTGCTCGGTCGGTATCATGGCCGTGACTTTCATCTCATCACCTCGCTGGGAAATATCCTGCCCCCGTCAGGGGGCACAATGGGGTTAGCCGGCAAGCGATGCCTTGGCAAAGGCCCGTGGCCAGTTGCTGACCTCTGCCGACAGACGGTCGCACAAGGCCACCAGATTGGCCGGTTCGCTATCATGGCCCCGCCAGCCGCGGGATGGCGCCAGGCAACGGCTCAGCATCTGTGCCTGCCGGGGCGCCGCCCGCCGCAGTTCGGCCAGCGGACGGGCCAGCCGATGCTGACCGCCAGGGGCCATATCCATGGGGAGATGAGCCATATCATGCAGCAGCCCCCCGATAAAGGCGATATGCGCGCTCACCGTATCCGACCGATGCCGCCGGCACAGTTGGGCCGCCGTGGTAGCGACCTCGTGACTGTGCGCCAGCAGTCCGCCCACATGGTCATGCTGAGGATGATGAGCGGCCCGAACCTGGAACAGGGGCGCCATGATGGCATCATCATTCAGTACCGTTAGATAGAAGGCTCGCAGGGCCGGTTCGGTTATTTGCGTCGACAATGACCAGAGATCCCTCAAGATGGGCTCCTGCCCGACCTGCAGCCAGGCAAAGTGTCGCGCCACCAGCGCAGGCGCAATGCCATCGAGCCTCAGGGGTTGCAGATCGGTTAGCGTGCCTTTGTTCAGATCCAGCCTGAGCAGCAGCAGTTGGCCGGTGGGCATGACGTTGGCCATCAGAGCCGGCACCAGCGACAGGGTCATACTTTCGCGGGGAAAGCGCAGTTGCCAACGTTCATGCTGACCATGCCAGCCCAGTCGCTGCGCCCAGGCCAGTTGCAGCGAGTCCTCACACAGCAGTTGCTGATTCATAGCACCTCCTCCGACTCGTCCTCATCCAGCCACGCCTCGTCATCATCCAATGGCATCTCCTTGTCCCCCAGCAGCTGTTCGAAGGCGGCGCCGTCACGCCCCATCAGGTTGGGTACATAACGGGAGTAGACCCGGAACAGCATGCTGGTGTTGGCATGCCCCAGCTGTCGGGCAATCCACTCCGGGCTCTCCCCCGCCGCCAACCACAACGTGGCCGCCGTATGCCGGCTTTGATAGGGGTTGCGCTTCTCCAGCTCCAGCATGGCCAGCAAGGGATACCAGACCCGCCGTGTGACATTGCGATGATTGAGGGGCTCGCCGTTGCGGGCGCAGAAGACGAAGGCGCTTTTCTTCCCTGAGTAGGCCCACTGTTCGCGCAGGGCATCATAGACCCGTTGGCTCATGGCAATGGAACGGTGAGAGCCGCCGGTCTTGGTGGGGCCAAGCTTGCCGCGCACCAGCGCCTGGTGGATATGAATGAGACGCCCGGTAAAGTCCACATTCTCCCAGCTCAGCCCGTCAATTTCGCCGGTCCGCATGCCGGTGAAGAAGCGCACCGTATAGTAGGGTCGAAAGTCCGCGGCCGCACCCGAGCCAGGATCCGCTGCACCTCATCCAGGCTGAAGGGCTGCACCTGGGCGCGCGGCATGGGTAGCGCCTTGATGTTGCGCCACGGACTCTCGTAACCAAACCGATCCGCCGCCTCGTTCAAGATGAGGCGCAGGTAGGTCATGATGTGATTGATGCGCGATGGCGACAGCCCCCGCCCGGTCTGCACATCCGGCTCGCACAACTGCAAGCGCAGCGCCAGGATCTCCTGCTTGGTCACCGCAGCCACCGGCGTATTCCCCAAGGCGGGCAGCAGGTGGCAACGCAAGATCCCCTCCACCGTCTCGTACTGACTCTGCCGCCACTCCACCCGCTTCTCCTCCAGCCACTGTCCGGCGAAGCGGTCAAACAGCATGCGACCGCCACTGGCATGGCGCCGGCTCAGCAGATCGATGTGTCGAAAGAACTCCACCTTGGGACTGCCTGGAAAGTGGTGCCCATAGTCGAAGGTGCCCGCCCGCATTTGCTGCTCCAGCATGGCCAGCAACTTGGTCATGCGCTGCCGGTTGCTGGCCGTATCCGCCAGCCGGGTCTGTTCCCGGCAACGGATCCCCTTGTAACGAAAATCCAGATAGAGCTTGCCGTCACGGCTATTGACCGATCCCATACCCGCCCCCTTATTCCAGGTGGCCGATCAGATCATGCGCCGCCGCCCCCTCCAGCATGGACTCCTCCACCCGCTCCCAGATGTAGAGGATCTTGCGACCGCCGAACGGCCGGATGTAATGCACCCCTTCAAACAGCACCGCATCCTTCAGGCACTGCCGAATGGTGCGCGCGTCGTATTTGATCCGTGATGAGAGTTCTTCAGTCGTCAGATAGGTATGTGCCATAATCGTAACCTCGCTTTTTTCTCTTCTGATTAAACAAATGACCCACAGGAGAGAAATTAGCACCATTTAGCATCATTGCAAGCGCTTTTTGCTACGCTGCAGGTATTTTTTCACTGGAGGATTCATGGTTAAGTGCCACCTCTCCCGAATCTTAGGGGAGCGAAAGCTCAAGGTTGCTGAGGTTGCCAGGGATACCGGCATCAATCGGAACACGCTACATCGTCTCTACAATGAGACGGCAACCAGAGTAGATCTGGAGGTGATAGAACAGATCTGCCGCCATCTGCAGATAGAGGTTGGGGACTTGTTTGAGGTTGTCGACTCGGACGAATAAAATGAACCGCCTGGTAGTCAAATGATATCGATAGACTATTACGACAGATTTGCCGATGCATTCATGCTCAGCGTCTTCAGCTTCATGGTCTGCGTAACCAAATGCTCCTGGGTGATGGCTAGTTTGTGTGCCATCAGATAGTTGTAGATCTCGGCCAATTCTTGGGCTAAGTCATTCTGCGGCACCAGATAAGCCAATTGCTCACGTTGCCTAGTGAAATCCTCTGGCTTGTTGATATGCTTAATGGCCGGGTGTTGATGCAGGCGGCTCCAGTCGACCGGCACCACGGCGGTCAACGGGCGCAATAGATGCAAATGCTGCAACATATTCACGCCAGCCGGATCGAAGTCGAAAAAACCGTACACGTTGGTCGACTCAGGAAGATTCCGCAATAAGCTTTGCAGCAACCGTTGATTGATGCCATGCCCCCGGTAGACGATCAGTGCCTGCTGGCATTCTGCTGGCAGCAGACCCACCCAATCTGGCCAGTGCGTAAGCAGGCTGCCATTCTCAACCACCAGCAAGCCGGTCAGGCGCTGTAGATCCAGCTGTTCTGACCTGAGATTGATTGAGACCCCTTCCGGCGTCACCAGCGTCATTCCGTTCACCAGTGGAATAGGCAGTCCCTGCGCTCTAGCCACCGTCAACAAGGACTCGAACACTCCGCTCCGAGCCAGCTTTTCATCGCGTGCCTGAGTCGCCATGGTCATGCGATCAGAAGCCTGCAGATCCATAGCCCGAACCTGACCACCAAGCTCTCGGCTCAGCGCCGTCTCAATACGGTCCAGCTCCTGTTGGCTGAAATACAGCACATCACCCACACGCCGACCCACTCCCAGTTCGTTAGCATAGGCTTGCAATCTGGCATTAACACGCACGTAAGTATTGCGCTGTCGGAGTAGCTTCTGCAGACAGGTCAGCAGCGTCTTATCCATGCACCACCTTTCGGAATTTCAAATCCCGCACTACGTGGTTGCCCGAATAATTGGCTACCGGTGTTTCGTCGATTTCCAGCTCAACCTTATTTGCCAGCTCCTTGTCTTGGGTGCGATAGCGGCTGATGAGCACCATCAGCCAGATATCGAATTCCACATCCAGTCCCAGCTGCTGGTAACCCTCACTGGCACTGAGCGCGTGCAGGCCGCCGTCAGACAGCAGCGCGTCGAAAAAGAAGTCGACTGAGGAGTAAATAGGATCTACCTGCTCAGGAATAGGTTCATCGCTGCCCACCGTCACCGGCACAAAGTCTGGTTTCTCCCTCCGAGGTTTCGTGCCGCTAATACTTTCTGCCGCCTGGCAGGCCAGTTCGGTCAGTAAGTCGTGGTCAATGGGGCTAGCCAGATTTGGGTAGGCCACTAGCAGCAACGGCGCCACCTTGACCATCGAATCCGGTAAATCCGGTAAGTTCGAATACAGGTCAATATTGGGCGCAAACCCAGGGTGGCGCTGGTAGTGCTGGGCAAAGGTATCAACCAGGTGGTTGAGGCGCTGATTTTCACGGTCATTCTGCAACCGGGCCAAGATCTCCCGCAGCCGGTGGGCGATGTTGACCAGCTCCTGACGACAATCATCCATGGTCCGCTTCAGGGTCTTCATCAGCAAGCGGCTCAGCAGCGGGTCATTGCCGGCCATGTCATTGAGCTCCACGATCGTACATTCGGCGAACAGCTGGTTGAGCCGGCCGATTTTGGACAGCGCCTCCTGGTTTTTCGCGATCTTGATGTCGATGCTACTGAAAGTGCCGAACTCCGTATGAACCCAAAAGGAGAACTGCTGGATCAGTTCACGCAGCAGGTCGACGAGTTCGAATACCTGCTCCTGGATGTCCGCCTCCAGGCCTTGCTGATCCTCGATTTGGCCACCCACCTGGGCACGGCGGTAGTTTTCGCAATCGGTCTTCAGATGCTCCAGCATGTCCGCTACCGAGCCCACCGCCAGCCGCAAGCGATAGGTCTTGGTGACATGGTGCAGCATGCGCATCACTACGCCGGTCAGCTGCACGCCGAAATCGTCATCGGTGCGGAAGGCAAGCCGGTTTTTCAATAGCGAGTCAATGGCAGTCAGGTTGGCATCGGTGTTCTCGACCGTGCCCCGATGCTGGAATGCGGCCTCGCAGACCGGCTCGATATAACGAGTGAGGGCGCTGGTGGCCGCACGGGCTTCCTCTTGTCTGGACATCAGAACAGTTCCCCCTGATTGCCACGACCCTCGTCCTGCCCCGCGTCCTGCTGGATCCCCTCAAACTGGCGCACGAATTCCAGCTGTTCGTACAGCAATGACCACTTGGCCGTAGCCACATACACAGAACTGGCACCGCTGAGGCACTTGAGGTAATCGTTGTCGGCCAGGTATTCCAGCACGGCGCGCAGTTTCTGCTTGGGGTCGCCTTGAGCACGCCCAGGTTTGAGCTTGTGGGCAACATCGAGCAACTGTGTTTGCAGGACCGGTGAATCCTCAATCGCCGCCAGCAGGTCAGATTCCCGGATGGTGTCGCGAGCCATCAGCGGCCGATCCGCATTGGTGGCGCTCCGGGCCCAGCGCAGCCACTGCACTAGGCCATCAAACTCGGAGGCCACCACTTCGAATTGTCGTCGGATCTTCGGTCTGAACTGTTCGGGATGGACATAGCCACAGTAGTAGCCCGCCTGATCGTTGGTAACCAGCAGGATGCGCTCAAGCCGGTACAAGAAGCCATTGACCTCGGTGCGGCTGGCTTCGGACCGCAGGTAGCGGTACAACCCCTCTTCGCTGGTTTCGCAAATCACCTTGCCTGCCAGCAGGGCTTCCACGCAATCGCTGAAACAGGCGTTCATCATTCAGTCTCCCCGGTAGTGGCTGGCAACCGATCTGGCGTGGCGAGGTTTGGATCGCCCTGTGCCGGCAGTGACTCCGGTTCGGCCAGTTGCCGCGCTGCCAGTAGCGGATTGGCTCGCACGCCCTGCACGCTGTCCTGGTAGCGACGAACCCCGCATTCGCGGCTCAGTTCGTTTTTGACAGCGAACAGTCGGCTCAGATCCGGTGACGGATTAGGCTGGGCACAGAACAGCACGATGTTGTATTGATCCATCAGCTCAAACAGCAGGGTGATGTTTTCCTCGGCCAGCTTACCCAGTTCATCCAGCGGCCAATGAATACGCACCGACCGGTCAGGGCACAGATAACGGGTCATGCCGCAGAACACCACGATGATGGCCAGCATGGAAATCCCGGTACTGCCGACGTTCTTCAGGTCGGCATCGGTATGAATGGGCACCCGTCGGCCATTTTCTGTCAGGGCGATGGTCAGCTCCACCAGCGAACTGAGGTTGTTGTCTATGCGCGAACGACTCATCTCATCGGACACCAGAGCCAGCGATTGCACAAACCCAGGGCCCGGCAAGCCGTCAGCCCCTTCGATACTCCATTGCTCCCACTGTTCCCGGAAGGCCTGTAGCGGCGCCCATAGGCCGTATTCTCCGATCCGCGAGCTGAGACTGATCTCGATGTCATTGAGGAAGGCGAAGCCATGATGAGTGTTGAGATGGTGCTTGAGGGTATTGGACACCGTCCGCACTTTACGATTGAGCATCCCCAGGGTGTCATGATATTCGGCGATCCGGGTGCCGATGGCGCGGATGGTCACCAGCACGCTATCGCGGATCTGCGGCAGGCCAGTGTCAAGCAAAGTGGCAATATCGTCGATGCTGGCCAGAAAAAAGGCCTCGGACATAGATGCAAATTGACTTTGCTCCCGGCGTGCGTCCACTAGGCCACGCCAATATTGCTGAACTTGGGAATTGCCCTGCTGCCGCTCCAGGCCACCCATGATTTCGCGGACCGCTCCGATCAGGCTGGCGCGCAACCCTGCTTCCTGCTTGATTGCCTCGCCGGCATAAACCAGCAAATTGGCCGGGCTGGTTGGCAGGGGCTCCCCGTCCGGCGTCAGCTGCGTGATCAGGCTGTCGTTCAGTCGGCTGGCAATGGTGTTGCGCAGGCCCTCCGCCTGGTTACGGCTGGCCTGGAGTTGCCGCTGCTGCTGGCTGTATTCGTCCTCAGTCTTGCTGAATTGGGCCATCCGTTCCGTATGCAGCTGCAAAAGTGCCTCAGACTTCTGCTTCGTCGCACGCACTTCCTGTTCCAGCCGGCCTTCGTTGGCATCCATCTGCGGCTTTCGGGCCCACTCCACGCCAAGCCAACGCTGATAATTCTCCACCAGCGGCTGATAGCCCGTCACTGTTGCCACCTTAGCCTCGGCCTGGTCAAGACGTTGCTTTGCCGCCTGCAAGGTGGTCTTGTCGATACCCTTGTCCTGGCACTGGCGCTCAAAACTATGTTGCAACTCGGCCAACTGAAGGGTCAGCTGCTGTTTTAGTTCGACAATCTGCGCGTCCAGTTGTGCCAGCACGGCCTGATGGGCGTCATATTGGTCCAGCCAGTCGGCTTCGGCCTGCAGCCGGGTAGCTTCATGCAGCTCACCCAGTTGCTGAAGTTGCTGCTGGCAGGCCTGTTTGTACTGCTCCAGTGCTCGGCGGGCGGCGTCCTCAGCCTGCTTTGCAAGCAACTGCCGCGCCTGGATGGCGGCGCGCTGGCGGATCCTGGCGCTGTCAATCATGGTCTTGGTTTGTTCAACCTGAGCCTTGGTTTTATCTTCGGCGCTGACACACAAGGCCTTTTGCTGCTGCGTGGTTTTTAATTCAGACGCCAACTGTCGCTGCTGCTCAGTCAGTCTGGCCAGATCTTCCTCGATGTTGGTAATATGCAGCGTCAGCCTGTTTAGCTGCTCGTCCAGCTCGGCATCGCTACGAGCTTCCGCCAGCGGTTCAATCGCATCCAGTGCCAGGGTAAGGCCGTAGAGATTGTTATCCACCACCCCGTCCAGGTAGACGGGATCCAGATCCGTGCGGCGCAGCAATTCTGGATTGAGCACCTTCCCGATGGTGCTTCGCCAGTCATGCTCAGCATTTTTAAGATAAGCCAGCAGGCTACTGTTTTTCGGGTGGCGCTGAAACAGCAGGTCAGCTTGCTCGGTACGCCTATCATCCAGCAGCCGCATCTTGGCCTCATGGGTGCGCAGCAAATCGCCTTGCTGGCGCTGCAGTGCATCCAGTTTCTGGTTGACCGCCGCCGTGGCGCTACGGGCGGCCGTAGAAGCAGTAAAGGCGGCCTCTCGATCATGCTCCAGCCGTCCTAGCTCAGCCTGCTCCTCCTCGCTCGGATGACCGGCATTGACGTGATCTACCCGTGCTTGCGCGAGCAGGTTTTGCAGCCCGTCCTTGTGCTGGTCATGCTGGCGCCGCAAGGACTCCATCGCCTGCTCTCTGGCCTGCTGCAACTCCTCCAGGTAGGACTGGTGTGCCTGCTCCTTTGGCTTGAACACCGCTCTCTGGCGCGATTGTTCATCATGCACGGTGTCAATATGACGCTGGGTCCGCTCTTTGAGCTGCGACTGGGCGGTTTCCAGTGCCCGCTGCTCGGCCTGCATACCATGCAGCAATTGCTGGTGGAAGGTCCGAGCATTGGCCAGCTGCTCGCGGAACTGGCCCAGTTGCAGCAATTCTTGTTGCTTGGTGACCATGTCGGCATCATCGAATTCGGCCTTCTTGCGATACAGCTGTTCCAGCTCTAATTTCAGGTGATCCAACTCAGTTTCCAGATCGGAAAGCGCCCCGATCAGTTCTCCACGCTGAACACGATAGGTGCGCTGCTCATCCTCGCTCTGCTGGCTTAGCTGCCGAAGCTGGGTATCAAGTTCGGTCAGGCGCCGTTCCCAGTCTGCCACCAATCCGGTGATCTGCTGCTGGCAGGCCAGGATTTCCCGCCACCACTGTTTCAGTTGCTGGTGTCCACTCAGCACCTGGCGCAATTTACTCTCATCACGATTGAAATTATCCAGGCTTTCTAGATCCCGGATCAGCGATTGATCCTTGTGGTTGTAGGGCAGAGAGGAGATGGATATATGCTCTTCTAGGAAGCTGGCGACAATCATGCGCTTGAATTGTTCCAGCAGTTGGTTGTGCGACAGTAATACCGAGGTTAGCGCCTCGATGTGGTGCATGTGGCTGGTGCTACCCCCCAAACTAAAGTCACGTGCCACCGGCAGCCAGATGCGACCAGTTTTGCCATTGCGGGTCAGCTGCTTGAGGTTGTTTTGCAGGATGGCTCGGTAGTCAGTTATGAGATCAATCTGGTTGCTGACAGTGACCCCCAGCGCCGGCAGCTCATGACGCAAAAGTGTGCGGGCGTCCATGCCAGCCTGAAAATGTGTGGCCAGTGCCGGGTGGAAAATTGTGTCCTCAGCCGCGCCGGCAATGAAACGATAGGCATGCGAGCTATCATTTTTACGGTACAGCACCGCACAGCAGATGCCACTTGACCGGGCGTATTCGAACACCACCATGCTTTGATCGGAAGGCAGGTAGCGGTCGACAAAGCCATCCTTGCTGGCGGCTCGCTCCATCAGCAAGTAAGGCTCCTGGCCGTAAAAGATCGGAATCAACATCAGCGCCGAAGTTTTACCCGCCCCGTTAGTGCCGGTATTATTGGTATGCCCCCTGCAGTCAATTCGAGTGCGCAAACCTCGGTAATACGAATCGTGAAGGATAATAGCGTGCAATCCTGGCATAATCAGTTCCACGTAAAATGATTAGTATGATATGGAAAGTCACGTAGCGTCATTTTGACAACCATTTCATCGTTACACCGTTTAATACGGATCCTATACAGCCTTCCAATACTGTTGATGACGTTGATTCAGAACTAAGGTACTCGTGATTAATTCAACTTGATGTATGTCGCTTACTACTTAAGTCACTATCGGCGATAGCTAAATAACACCTGAACTGGCGCTAAGCAGAAACGAGAAAAATCTAACCACCCGGCATCAATCATGCATCCTACCCATGGTTTGGTGTGGCTTGTATACAGTGCATCCGGCATTATTACACCGGTCACGGCACACATTACAGATCCAGCCGAGGGCTCCATTCACGTCAAAAGCACGTCGCCCATAACCTTCCTCAAGAAGCGATTCCGGACGAAAAATCATTCCAGGAAAAACGACGCATCACTCTCTCCGAGGTGAGCGAAAAGACAGGGATAAGCCGAGCAACCCTGACTCGAATCGCTAACATCCCAGGCAATGTGACCAACACCGATACCATCAACGCCCTGTGCAAGTACTTTGCGTGCCAGCCAGGAGAGCTGCTTAGTTATGTGGAAGACGCAGCTGAAACAGCAAGTTCAGATCCGGAGCATCCGGCACCCTAAGGTGAAATCACCATGCATCTCTTAAGCTCATGCAGCGATTTCTTCACCTATGAGATGCTGTTTCACTGTGGAAATACTTGGCAGCAGGAACGCTGCGACAATACGCCACAGCACCCTGCCGGATCTGCCCTACAGCCGTTTCTGAGCTGCCTGTGCGGCAGCGAGGTATAGTACATGGTATGGTTTTGTATAGTACATGGTATGGTTTTGTATAGTACATGGTATGGTTTTGTATAGTACATGGTATGGTTTTGCATGGTACATTTTCTGAGCTACCCGTGCGGCAGCGAGGTGATTGTAATTAATCATTATCTTACTGATTGTTAAAGAACTTATCTGAGAGTGCTAATCAAAGCCTGTTAGAACAAGGGCGTAGAACACATATAAAAATCAATGTTATTCACGCTTCTTCCTTAAATCGTCCAACCGGCGGTGGCCCATTGCAGGTTCTCCGGAATTAGGTAGCGGTTGCTAACGCTTGCCAAGCGTTGGTTGATAGCACTTTCGGCACCTGCAAACAGCGCCTTGCAATGCTCTGGCATCGGTTTTAGCTCGGCAGGTTGCGCTGGCTGCAGCAGCCACTGCCCAATGGCTTCGGTATTTAGCTTCGCGCCCCCTTCGTTGACCTGAATGGTCACGAACTCCTCGCGCATACGTTTGCCCTGCAATCCTTGCCAGCGCAGCATAGCTCCGAACAGCGCCCCTTCACCTAGCTCATCTCCCTGCACCACTGCGGCCAGGCCGCCAAAGTCATAGTCACGTGCCTTGTTGAGTAGGTACCGCATGAGTGGCGAGTTGAGGTCGAGCATTTGGGTATCCGGCCGATGGGCAGCTAGCTCTCGATCCAGGGTGACATCCATACGCGGTGAAGCCTTGGGTGACATGCCTAGCTCGCGCATCACTAGCTCCGACAAGCGGATACGCAGCAGCTTGCTCTTGTGGGTACGTTCGGCGACTTCTATACCTAGCTGATAACACATTCCCAGCACGAAGCTGAGCAGGTGTTCTTGAGTGATTTGCAGCTCATCACGCAGCTCGTTAGCATCACTTCTAGCCGCATACTCGAACAATTCACGCTGCTTGCCGATTGATGTTTGCGCTTGGCGCAGGGCCTCGTCAATGCGTTCGCGGGTGCGCTCGATCCCCTGCAGTGTGGCCGCTTGCAGGATATCCTCAACATCAATGAGCTCGGCCAGCTCGCCGAGGATCTCATCTTTCAGGCCCTCGTTGAACTCATCTTTCTGTACCGCAGCCATGTCATGAACCACTGAGTCGATGCGGTCGTATAACAGGTCGATGATATGCTGATCCATGGTGTCAGGCTGGTGGATGTTGAAGACCACGACCTTTTTCTTCTGGCCGTAGCGATAGAGGCGACCGATCCGCTGCACTAAACGCATGGGGTTCCAGGGCAGATCGAAGTTAATCATGATGTGGCACTGGCGCTGCAGGTTGATACCTTCTCCACCGGCCTCGGTGGAGATCAAGAATTGGCCATGATCCTCAAATCGGGCAATGGCATCGCGGCGCTCAGCATGCCCCATCGAGCCATTGATAAGCTCGACTTTGTCTTCGCCGAAATGATACCGCAAGGTCTCGCACAGGTAATCTTGTGTCGTGCGGTACTCGGTGAAGATCAACACCTTTTCTACGGGGTTGGTTGCCAGAATCTTGCGGATGACCTCATCGATGAACAGCTGGAGCTTGCAGTCGTTATGCATGAGCTGTTCAGCTTCTTCGATCAGCTCATTTAGCAGCATAATTTCCCCGGCGAAGAACTCCTTGGCGTTTGTTGCCAACTGCTCTTCCCATTCGCCGAAGTAGCGCTCGTCGACCGGCTCATCAGTGCCATGCTCGTCGTTGAGTTTCTTTTCCAAGCGAGCTAGGCGATTGCGCAGCGCGTTGAGGATTGCCGCCGAGCTGGATGCTGCCAGCTTGCGATAGACCGTCATCACGAAGCCGATGGCATTACCGGTGCGCCCCATCTCCACACCTGCTGCGTAGCCCCGGCGTAAGTAATCCTGCAGGCCCTTATCAAAAGCCTGTGACTCCTCGCTAGCAGGCACTTTCATCGCGCGCGTGATCTTCCCTTGGAAGATGAAGTTACCCTCAGCATCGGTCACATCCGCTTTGTGGTTACGGTAGACCATGTCATGGAGGATTTCCGGCTTTAGGCTGAGCAACATTAGCTCTCGGCGACGCTCTGGGCGCAGCAATTCGAGCAGGGCAATGAACTTGTCCTGCATCCCCTGGTGAGGCGTAGCGCTGAGCAGCAACATATGCTCAGTTTTTCCGCGCAGACTGGCTGCCAGCGCGTAACGATCAGAGCTGTCGAGCTTTTGCCCGTACTGGCGGCGACTGAGGCGATGCCCTTCATCGAAAATGATCAGGTCCCAATCCTCGGCCTGCAGCAGGCTTGCCAAGTGATCTTCCTGCTTGAAGCGATCCATGGAGCCGATCACGTGGTCATGCATCTTCCACTGACGAGTCTCGTTGATTGAGAAGTCTTCTCCGTAAATCTCGAACTCATCCAGCATAAACTTGTCATAGAGTTCTTCCTGCCATTGTTTGGTCAGCCCAGCTGGAGTGATCAACAGAACCCGCTTGATCTGTCGACGCTGATGCAAGGCATGCAAGAGCATGCCGGTTTCGATGGTTTTACCGAGCCCCACGTCATCGGCAATCAGCCAGTTGAAATTGCCTGAGGCCAGAATGTGGTGAACCAAATTGATCTGGTGTGGTAAGGGCTCGATATTCAGATGAGAGAGCGCCCCAGTGTTCTCGTTCCAGGTCTCGATGGCATGCGCAAGCATGCGCAAGCGCATGCGCTCTGCATCCAGCTCCTTGCCTGTGGCTGCCGTGATAAAGCGGTGCTTGGCACCTTTCACTTGGCGCAGGTGCTGATAGGGCAACCAGTGCCGCTCTCCACTTTCCGGAAAATCGACCAGCACTTGCTGGGAGCCCGCCAGGATACGCTGCTGCATGATGCTGCCAATACCCAGCGAACGCACACCTGTACCGGGAGTCGCATCTTGAACATCCATGCCGTTCTGGAAACCAGAGCCAACCAAGCTGGCGTCAACCATGCCTTGGTAGCGCTCAGGCATGAACCAACTCACCTGCAATTTGGAGCCACTGTCTCCGTGAGGCATCTTGACCATGCCATAACGGTACTTTTCACCGCTGGGCAGGGGTTGGCTAACCCAACAGCCGGTAACATGGGTAAGGCGTTGATCAGACATCGATTAAGATCTCCTTGCTCGTTTGCGTGGCCATTGAATATGCATCTACAGGAATCGGCTTGTCACTCGCATAGCAGCCAGGTTCCTGGGGGTGTTTGGTTTGAAATACACCGTAAGCGCGTAGCTTGGCTGTCTGTTCGATCTCCAGCAGATCGCTAATCCCAAGATCACTGTACTCCTCGACGGGTAATTCATGAGGACTGCAAAAGTTGAATGGCAGCCTGGCGGGTAAACAGCTAGGTAGGTTACAAATCCGAAACCATAGGAAACGGTTGAACGAGCGGAATGCTCGACGGAGGCTAGGGCTGTCGTACCAGTACTCGAACAACGATTCGATGAATTGCTCGATTTCTTCTATTTGCGGCAATGATTCAAAGGCTCGAATCAGCATCAAAGCTGTCGGCCATGACATGACATACTGTGACAAGTTGCTTGAACCGTTCCTGTCATAGGCAATCCAGTAGTAGTCATTCTCAGCCCAAAGTGCTTTCACATGAGCAGCCAGGATCAGCTCATCTTGGATCATACCTTTGTCAATTTCTCGCTCCAATGCCAGCCGAGTGGCTCCCCACCCGTTCATCACAAAAATCTGCTGAACTAAGGGAAGCATCGATAATGACCAGCCCGCTCGGCTGATCAGCGCTACTGCTTTCTGCAGCGCTCGATCTTCACGGCTAAGTCTTTCATCAAGCAGCTCAGTATCAGAATCGAAGCTACCTTGGCTGTCATACACGTCGTCGGGATCAAAGGCATAAGGCGCAAACTCGTCGTCATTTTGTTCATCATGAATCTCAAGTTCATCAGCTACACCAAAATAGAGCTCATCCGGCTCGACCAATATCTCATCATTATCGAAGAAGTCATCCTCAGGCTCATAACTATCAGGCTGATTGACTTGATACTCTTCCAAATCGAGGGCTAATTCAGGTGGATCGTAAAAATCGATACCACCAACCAACTCTTGAATATCGCTGTCGCTGTAGTAGCTCTCTGAACCAGAAGGTCGCTGCTCATCAAGTAATGCTTCCTCAGATGTCAGAAACTGTCGAAGAACTGCATCGCAGAGGGCGTCGTCCGCCGTTACAGATAACGGTGTTGATAGTGACGGCTCTACTTTGAAGTGAGGCGCATCGCGCGCTAGGATTCTGGCTCCCTGCGGCGTTAACTCTTCATCCACCGGCTTACATGCACGAGCCAAGGACAGGGTTTTGCACTCATCGGAAGAAAGGACACTCGTATCCTCAGTTACTGGCAAAGAAACTGGCAAAATGGCTGTTTCGTTGCCATGGCTCGACTCCAGACCATCATGAGGGGGGCCTTCGGGATGCGACGTGACCGGTTCAGGGACTTCGTCTCGCCAGCTTGGGGCAGCGTCTAGCCCGACAAAAACTCTGGCATCGGAGGTGATGTATTCCAGATCAGCAGCTGTGACTGCCTCGTCATCCATCTCGGAGACGTGATCGATTTCTTGGGGCTGGTCAATAAAGGCGGTCTGCTGCCTTCTCGCCAGCAAAGCGCGCTGCCTCAAAGCCGCCGCCTGCTTTGGACGGTGCTGCAGTATGTAAACTCGCCCTAACAGATCGAGAAGCTCGGGATCTTCGTTCTCAGTAAGCCCCTCCTCCAGCAGCTCCACTGCAGCAACCAACTTTCCCGAACTCACCTGAGCGTTGACTGATTGCAACAGTTGCTCACGGTTGCGGGCATTGCGAGCAGGCGAACGAGCAGCCTTGTGACGCTCAAATAGGAGAATGAGCTCAAGCTTCTTTATGATTCCTAGCAGATCCGGATGTTCTCGCAGAAAGTCGCTGATCACAATTTTGGCCTGATCCAGTTGCCCATCATCTAGAGTCTGGCCACACGAGCTCAACCAATTATCGGTTGTACGCACCTTCATCAGATCCCGAACATGTTTTTCCAGCTCTATGCTGTCACGTTCCGCAAGCAAATCCCTCAGACTATGCAGCAGGTCTTCCCAATCCATCCCCAGCTCCAAACGTCCCTCACCCCATAGCCAATACAAGCCATCAGTCCATGAACCTCTTCATGTTATCCGTATGGAACACAGACTATGACGATGCCGAGCAGCACATCAATTTTCACTAATTTACGTGAAGGTATGTTTGAGAACAGTCAACTAGATAGAAAATGTAGTGTGGATCGGTTTTGTGCATTCCGCAGGTACCGATGACATCCGGTCGGATCTGATAGCGGGTCACCGAATAGTCACGGTTTGGTCACGGTCACGATGTTGCTGCAGTAATGAGGGGTTGTATCTGGGACGCGGAATAACAAAAAGCCCTTAAGCTGTAATAGCTTAAGGGCTCTGTTCAGTGGCGGAGTGGACGGGACTCGAACCCGCGACCCCCGGCGTGACAGGCCGGTATTCTAACCGACTGAACTACCACTCCGCATGTCTTGCTGCGCTTCATTGGAGAACGGGTCTTGCTCTCCGCGCGTATTGGGTGCCTGGCGGTGTCCTACTCTCACATGGCGAATGCCACACTACCATCGGCGCTACAGCGTTTCACTTCTGTGTTCGGCATGGGAACAGGTGGGTCCACTGCGCTATTGCCGCCAAGCAAATTCATAATCCGAAAAGCTGAATTCTGTTCTACTAGCACTGCTACAAGGTCTAAGACCTCTTGGGTGTTGTATGGTTAAGCCTCACGGGTAATTAGTATGGGTTAGCTCCACGCATCACTGCGCTTCCACACCCCACCTATCAACGTCGTAGTCTTCGACGGCCCTTTAGGAGGTTCAAGACCTCAGGGATGACTCATCTCAGGGCTCGCTTCCCGCTTAGATGCTTTCAGCGGTTATCGATTCCGAACTTAGCTACCGGGCAGTGCCATTGGCATGACAACCCGAACACCAGAGGTTCGTTCACTCCGGTCCTCTCGTACTAGGAGCAACTCCCTTCAATCATCCAACGCCCACGGCAGATAGGGACCGAACTGTCTCACGACGTTCTGAACCCAGCTCGCGTACCACTTTAAATGGCGAACAGCCATACCCTTGGGACCAACTTCAGCCCCAGGATGTGATGAGCCGACATCGAGGTGCCAAACACCGCCGTCGATATGAACTCTTGGGCGGTATCAGCCTGTTATCCCCGGAGTACCTTTTATCCGTTGAGCGATGGCCCTTCCATTCAGAACCACCGGATCACTATGACCTGCTTTCGCACCTGCTCGACCTGTCCGTCTCGCAGTTAAGCTGGCTTATGCCATTGCACTAACCTCCTGATGTCCGACCAGGATTAGCCAACCTTCGTGCTCCTCCGTTACTCTTTGGGAGGAGACCGCCCCAGTCAAACTACCCACCAGACACTGTCCTCACCCCGGATAACGGGGCCAAGTTAGAACATCAAACATACCAGGGTGGTATTTCAAGGTCGGCTCCACGACAACTAGCGTCATCGCTTCTAAGCCTCCCACCTATCCTACACAAGTAGGTTCAATGTTCAGTGTCAAGCTGTAGTAAAGGTTCACGGGGTCTTTCCGTCTAGCCGCGGGTACACTGCATCTTCACAGCGATTTCGATTTCACTGAGTCTCGGGTGGAGACAGCGTGGCCATGGTTACACCATTCGTGCAGGTCGGAACTTACCCGACAAGGAATTTCGCTACCTTAGGACCGTTATAGTTACGGCCGCCGTTTACCGGGGCTTCGATCAAGAGCTTCGCTTGCGCTAACCCCATCAATTAACCTTCCGGCACCGGGCAGGTGTCACACCCTATACGTCCACTTTCGTGTTTGCAGAGTGCTGTGTTTTTGTTAAACAGTCCCAGCCACCTGGTCACTGCGGCTGCCATCAGCTCTGTGAGCAAGTCACTTCACCAACAACAGCGTACCTTCTCCCGAAGTTACGGTACTATTTTGCCTAGTTCCTTCACCCGAGTTCTCTCAAGCGCCTTGGTATTCTCTACCCGACCACCTGTGTCGGTTTGGGGTACGGTTGTCTGTAACCTGAAGCTTAGAGGCTTTTCCTGGAAGCGTGGCATCAGCAACTTCCCATCCGTAGATGGTTCGTCTCGGGTCTCGACATTGTGTCTCCGGATTTGCCTGGATACACTGCCTACCGCCTTTCACCAGGACAACCAACGCCTGGCTTGCTTAGCCTTCTCCGTCCCCCCATCGCAGTTACAGCCAGTACGGGAATATTAACCCGCTTCCCATCGACTACGCTTTTCAGCCTCGCCTTAGGGGCCGACTCACCCTGCCCCGATTAACGTTGGACAGGAACCCTTGGTCTTCCGGCGAGGAGGCTTTTCACCCCCTTTATCGTTACTTACGTCAGCATTCGCACTTCTGATATCTCCAGCATGCCTTACGACACACCTTCGCAGACTTACAGAACGCTCCCCTACCACTCAATCTATTGATTGAATCCGCGGCTTCGGTGCCTGGTTTGAGCCCCGTTACATCTTCCGCGCAGGCCGACTCGACTAGTGAGCTATTACGCTTTCTTTAAATGATGGCTGCTTCTAAGCCAACATCCTAGCTGTCTGAGCCTTCCCACATCGTTTCCCACTTAACCAGAACTTTGGGACCTTAGCCGGCGGTCTGGGTTGTTTCCCTCTTCACGACGGACGTTAGCACCCGCCGTGTGTCTCCCGGATAGTACTTACTGGTATTCGGAGTTTGCATGGAGTTGGTAAGTCGGGATGACCCCCTAGTCCAAACAGTGCTCTACCCCCAGTAGTATTCGTCCGAGGCGCTACCTAAATAGCTTTCGGGGAGAACCAGCTATCACCGAGTTTGATTGGCCTTTCACCCCTAGCCACAAGTCATCCCCTAACTTTGCAACGTTAGTGGGTTCGGTCCTCCAGTACCTGTTACGGCACCTTCAACCTGCCCATGGCTAGATCACCCGGTTTCGGGTCTACTCCCAGCGACTAGTCGCCCAGTTAAGACTCGGTTTCCCTACGGCTCCCCTATTCGGTTAACCTCGCCACTGAAAGTAACTCGCTGACCCATTATACAAAAGGTACGCAGTCACCCCACAAGGAGGCTCCCACTGCTTGTACGTACACGGTTTCAGGTTCTATTTCACTCCCCTCACAGGGGTTCTTTTCGCCTTTCCCTCACGGTACTGGTTCACTATCGGTCAGTCAGTAGTATTTAGCCTTGGAGGATGGTCCCCCCATGTTCAGACAGGATATCACGTGTCCCGCCCTACTCGTTTTCACGCTGATGTCGCTTTCGTGTACGGGACTATCACCCTGTATCGTCGGCCTTTCCAGGACCGTTCCACTAACTCCATCAACGCTTAAGGGCTGCTCCCCGTTCGCTCGCCGCTACTGAGGGAATCTCGGTTGATTTCTTTTCCTCGGGGTACTGAGATGTTTCACTTCTCCCGGTTCGCCTCGTTAGACTATGTATTCATCTAACGATACTGAGTAAACTCAGTGGGTTTCCCCATTCGGACATGGTTGGCTATAACGCTTCTTACCAGCTCACCAACCCTTTTCGCAGGTTAGCACGTCCTTCATCGCCTCTGACTGCCTAGGCATCCACCGTGTACGCTTAGTCGCTTAACCATACAACCCCAAGAAGTCTTTCGACTCTCGACGTCGCACACAAGGACTGTGTTACAACTTTGTTTTCGCCAAGAAGTTCCAAGACACTTGTAACAGTATTTAGAACTTTTGAATCAGCTTTCCAGATTGTTAAAGAGCAGATTTCATTAAGAAATCAAACCGATAGCCTGATTTTTCAGGATATGAGTTTGCGTTCTTGGTCAGTCGAGAATGGTGGAGCCATGCGGGATCGAACCGCAGACCTCCTGCGTGCAAAGCAGGCGCTCTCCCAGCTGAGCTATGGCCCCAAGAAGTGGTGGGTCTGAGTAGACTCGAACTACCGACCTCACCCTTATCAGGGGTGCGCTCTAACCACCTGAGCTACAGACCCACTTCGACGGGTGCTCTCTTTACATATCAATTCAGGCAATCTGTGTGGTCACTCAGCAGACATTGCGTCATCAAGATAAGGAGGTGATCCAACCGCAGGTTCCCCTACGGTTACCTTGTTACGACTTCACCCCAGTCATGAACCACA
>NZ_CP158016.1:0-22500 GCF_046254905.1 Pseudaeromonas aegiceratis | reverse complement strand
ATCTCCTTGTTCGACCCGAACAATTATTGTTGTTCACCAGCTGCGCTCAGCAGGACGCGTCCCTGGGTTCGTTGTGCCAGCTCCTCCGCCAGTTGCGGGGCCACCTCGGCGTCACAGGCAATTTGCCACACAATGCGCTCCTGATAGTCGCATGCTAGCACCTCGGCCTGGGCGGTCCGCAATGACCACTGTACCGGCTCCAGATCGCCATAGTCACAAAAGAGACTGAAGTGACTGAGCAACCGGACCCGACGCCGCGGCAGTTGTGCCAGGGCCCGCGCCACGCCACCGCCATAGGCACGTACCAAGCCTCCCGTTCCCAAGAGAACACCACCGTAATAGCGCACCACCACGGCCGTCACCTCCCCCAGGCCGCAGCCCTGCAGCTGCGCCAGCATGGGTTTGCCCGTGGTACCCGCCGGCTCACCATCATCGCTGAACCCGTATTGCTGGCCATCGTCCGGTTGCCCGGCGATACAGGCCCAGCCCAGATGGCGCGCCTGGGGATGTTCCCGACGCAACTCGGCCCACCAGGCTCGACTGGCTTCCAGGCCCACCTTATGCCCTATATAGGTGATAAAGCGGCTCTTCTTGATCTCGTCACTGATCACCAGCGTCTCGGCCGGGATCTCATAGCCCCTCATGGCCCCAGGGCCTCCTCATTGAAAATCAGCCATCCGCTGGCCATAGTTGGATGAGTCGGGCTGAACACCCCAGCAGGGAGGTTCGCATGAATCACGCCGCTCCCGTCCAGCTGCTCACCTTAGAGCAAGGCTACCAGGCCCTGGTGTTTGACGCGCCCGGCGCCGTCAACCTGCTGAGCCAGGCGACCCTGACCGTACTGGAAGATTATCTGCATCGGCTCAGCGCCTGCCCGCCAAGGGGTCTGCTGCTCTACTCAAAGAAGGCCCACTTTATCCTAGGGGCCGACATCAAGGAATTCCTACCGGCCTTCGCTGGTCCGCACCATCAGCTAGTGCAGTGGCTGATGCAGGCCCGCACCCTGTTTAATCAACTCGAAGACTTGCCCTGCCCCACCCTGGCGCTGTTGCAGGGGCATGTGCTGGGCGGCGGTACCGAACTGGCCCTGGCCTGCGATTACCGATTGGCCGCCCCAGATACCCTGATGGGCTTACCGGAGACCCGGCTCGGTCTGTTGCCTGGCTTTGGTGGCTGTGTGCGGCTGCCTCGCCTGATCGGCCTAGATGCTGCCCTGGCCTGGATACTGGAAGGCACACCGCGTCCTGCGACTCAGTTGCTGGGCGAAGGCGCCGTGGATGGTATCTGCCCCATCCCAACGCTGCTACCAGCCGGCCTGACCCTGCTGGGGCGCGCCAACAGTGGCGAGCTGGACTGGCAGGCCCGGCGGCCAATCAGGCGGCAGCCACTGGCCCTGCCGGTCAGTGAGCAACAACTCACTCTGCGACTGGCCCGCCAACGCCTCGCCCTCGCACCCGCTCAGGGTGAGGCGCCCACACAGGCCCTCGAAGCTTTGGCCGAGAGCCTGAACCAGCCCCGCGCCGCCGCCCAGCAGACGGAGCAGGACCATTTCCTGCGGCTGTGTCGTCGCCACCAGACCCGCCACCTCATCCAGCACTTCTTGTGCCAACAGGCGCATCACAGCCGCCCTACGCGGGCCAATACTGTGCCTTCGCTCGGCCTGGTGGGCGGTGGGGCCATGGGCCTGGCCTTGGCGGAAATGGCCCTGGCGCAAGGCCTCCGGGTACAACTCTATGAGGCCGAGCCTAGGCAGCGGGCCGCCTTACCCGAGCGCCTGGCTGCCCGCTGGCAGGGCCTGAGCGCCGCCGATCAAGCCAGCCGATGGCAGCAGCTGCGCCTACTGGAACAACCCGCGCAGCTGGCAGGCTGTCAGCTGGTTCTGGAAGCCATCGCCGAAGATCTGTCCGCCAAACGGGGTCTCTGGCACACCCTGGAGCCGCTATTGCCCGAACAGGCGCTGCTGTTGAGTACCACAGCGTCGCTGGGCATAGCGCCGCAGGCCTGTGGATTACGCCACCCTGAGCGCCTGGCTGGACTGCACTTTTGCGAGCCAGAGCGCCACCACTCACTGGTGGAGCTGGTCTTTAACGCCGCCCTGCCTGAGGCGCAACGCCAGCAGGTGGCGGAGCTGGCCCGGCAACTGGGCCGGACGCCTATCCAGGTGGCGGACGGCCCCGGCTTCTTGGTCAATCGACTGCTGTTTGCCTACCTGACAGCCTTCCTGGAGCTGGTGGCCTGCGGCATCAGCCCCTATCAGCTGGATGTCCTCATGACCCGGCAGTTTGGCTGGCCCCAAGGACCGGCCCGTCTGCTGGATGACATGGGCCTGGCCAACGCCCACCGGATAATGCAGCTGCTAAGCCGCGGGATAGCGGCCCGCTTCACCCCGCCCCAGTCCGCTCCCCTTTCGACGCTACTGCAGGCAGGACGCGGCGGGCGCCATCAAGGCGCCGGCTTTTATCGCTACGTCCATGGGCACGCCAAACCCGACCCGGCGTGGGCAGCCGATGGCGACAACCTGCCGACCGATGCGGCGTTATGCGTGCAACTGTTGCTGCCCTTGCTGGAGGAGGCGGCCCTCTGCCTAGAGGAAAAAGTGGTAGCCAGTCCGGCCGAGCTGGACGAGGCCATGCGACTGGGCGCCGGCTTCCCGGCGTTTCGTGGCGGCCCCTGTGCCTATCTGGATGATTACGGCCTGGCACGCCTGCTGGATGAGGCGGAGGCCTTGGCCCTCCCCCACCCGCGCCATCGGCATCCCGCCTTGTCTCGCCGCCTGGCGCTGGCCGACCCCCGCTACTATCCGGAGGTGTCATGATGCAACAGGCCGTGATCGTCGATGCCCTGCGCACCCCCATGGGCCGTGCCCGTCAAGGGATATTCCGTCAGGTGCGCGCCGAGGCCCTGTCCGGCCACCTGATGCAAGCGCTGCTCAAGCGTCATCCCGCCCTGCCAGCCACCGAGATCGACGACATCTACTGGGGCTGTGTCCAACAATCCGCCGAACAGGGCTTCAATCTGGCCCGCAATGCGGCCCTGCTGGCCGGTCTGCCAACCAGCGTGCCGGCGGTCACCGTCAACCGCTTGTGCGGCTCCTCCATGCAGGCGCTGCACGATGCCTGCCGGGCCATCATGGTGGGGGATGCCCAGGCCTGTCTGGTAGGTGGCGTGGAACAGATGGGCCACCTGCCCATGGAGCAGGGCGTGGATTTTCACCCTGGGCTGGCCCATCACATCAGCCTGGGATCCACCCGCATGGGGCTGACCGCCGAATATTTGGCACGGCAGTTTTCCATCAGTCGAGCGCAACAGGACGCCTTTGCCCTGCGCTCGCACCGTTTGGCCTGGCAGGCCCAGCAAGCTGGCCGATTAGCCCAGGAGATCTGCCCTACCCCAGGACATGACGCCCAGGGCGTTCCCCTGCTGGCCAGTCAGGATGAGGTGATCCGCGCCGACACCAGCCTGGCGGCGCTGGCCGCCTTGCCCCCGGTCTTTGACCCGCAAGGCAGCATCACGGCCGGCAACGCCTCGGCGCTGAGCGATGGGGCTGCCGCCTTGCTGGTGATGAGCGAAGCGCGGGCCAGGGAGCTCGCCCTGCCCGTGCTGGCCCGGGTCAGGGCCATGACGGTGGTGGGCTGTGAGCCCTGCCTGATGGGCTATGGTCCCGTGCCAGCCAGCCGGCTGGCGCTCAAGCGGGCCAAACTCAGCCTGGCCGATGTGGCTCTGGTGGAAATCAACGAGGCCTTCGCCGCCCAGGTGCTGCCCTGTCTGCGGGATCTGGGGTTGGAGGAACAGCTGGAGGACAGGGTGAACCGCCAGGGGGGCGCCATCGCCCTGGGCCATCCGCTGGGCTGTTCAGGGGCACGCATCCTCACCAGCCTGGTACACCAGTTGCGGCAGACCGGCGGCCAATTTGGTCTCGCCACCATGTGCATCGGTCTGGGCCAGGGGATCAGCACCCTGCTGGAACAGGTGTGAAGGGAGAGAAGATTCACTCAGCTGAGTCTGAAAACGCTTCGGTCGGGCAGAGTTATTGTCCAGCAAATCACAGCAAACTGGCTGCCGGCTTGCATTTTTCACGCTGACTGTGTTCAATTTGCCCACTTAATTTGCGTGGTCTGGCGAAAATGACAAAAGGCAAACAAATCCTTATCGTGGATGATGATCAAGAAATCCGGGAGCTGCTGCAGGAATACATGGCTCGCGCGGGTTTCGATGTCATCACGGCTGCCGAGGGTCGCGCCATGTATAGCCAGCTGGAACATAACCAGCCGGATCTCATCATCCTCGATGTCATGATGCCAGGCGACGACGGTTTCAGCCTGTGCCAGCAGATCCGCCGCAGCTCCCAGGTGCCCATCATCATGCTCACCGCCGCCTCAGATGAAGCCGACCGAGTGATCGGCCTGGAGCTGGGGGCCGATGACTACATTGCCAAGCCCTTCAGCCCGCGAGAATTGATGGCGCGCATCAAGGCACTGCTGCGCCGCGCCGAATTCCGCCAGCCGGCTAAGGAGAGTGGTCGCCGCATCCGCTTCGCCGACTGGAGCCTGGACACCCTCAGCCAACAGTTGGTGAACGACGATGGCAGCCAGATGGATCTGACTGGCAGCGACTTCATCCTGCTCTCGCTGTTCTTGCAGCACCCGGGGCAGGTGCTGGATCGCGACACCATCAGCGATGCTACCCGGGGCCGGGAAACCCTGCCCATGGAGCGCGGCATCGACGTGCAGATCAGCCGGCTGCGCCAGAAACTGGGGGACAACGGCAAGAGTCCCCGCATCATCAAGACCATCCGAGGCAGTGGCTACATGCTGATCGCCGAAGTCAGCCATGAAGATTAGTCAGTTGCTGGGCCATCTGGTGCCCCGCTCCCTGCTCTCCCGCATGTTGCTGCTGTTGCTGTTGGCCATCATCCTGGCCCAGAGCCTGATCTCCAGCCTCTGGCTGCAGCAACTGGAGAAGCGGGAGCTGGAGGGCATGATGAGTGCCACCCGCAACCTGGCCCTCTCCGCCGCCTCCACGGTCAACTTCTTCCAATCCCTGCCGGTGGAATACCGGCACATCGCCCTGGATCAGCTGCGCAACATGGGCGGCAGTCGCTTCTTCGTCTCCCTGAACCAGGAACCCATCAAGCTGAAGCCCGTGGCCGACTCTCAGGCCAAGCACCAGGCGATCAGCGAGGTGCGCCAGGTGCTGACCCAGAAGCTGGGGCAACGCATGAATATCAAGGTGGACTTTGCCGATCCCGCGACCCTGCACGTGTTCAACAACGAGACCCTGCTGAGCGACATTCCCCCCTCCTGGGCCCGCTATACCCTGATCATCGAACCCCTCAATCCGCCGATTCTGGTCACCCAGATCGAGATCAATCCTGGTCAGTGGCTCTATCTGGCCGCCCTGTTGCCGGAACCCTACATGAGCCTGGACGAGGCCAGCCTGCCCGCCAGCCAGTTCCGCTTCATCCTGCTGCTCACCGCCATCCTGTTCCTGTTCACCTTTATTCTGGTGCGCTGGCAGACCCGGCCGCTGCGGCATCTGGCCGATGCGGCGGTCAATCTGGGCAAGGACATCGATCAGGCCTCCCTGCCGGAAGAAGGCGCCAGCGAGATAGTGGCGGTGACCCGCGCCATCAACATCATGCAGCACCGCATCAAGCGCTACATCGACGATAGAGAGCGGCTGTTCAGCTCCATCTCCCACGATCTCAAGACCCCCATCACCCGCCTGCGCCTGCGGGTGGAACTGCTGGACGATGAACAGCTGATCACCCGCTTCAACAAGGATCTGGATGATCTGGAGATGATGGTCAAGGGCGCCCTGCAGACGGTAAAAGACACCGACATCCATGAAAACATCGAACTGCTGGACATCAACCAGCTGTTGGAGCAGATCGCCGAGGTGTATAACCTGCACGAGACCCTGATGGTGATCGAAGGGCGTACCAAGAAGCCCTACCGCGGCAAGCCGCTGGCCCTCAAGCGCTGCATCGGCAACTTGGTGGACAACGCCATCAAATATGGTCGTCGGGTGCGGGTCATCGTCATGGATGATCTGGAAGAACATATGGATGCCGAGGTGGTGTTGCTCTACTTCATCGACGAAGGTCCCGGTCTGCCGGCGGAACAGCTGGAGAAGATCTTCGAACCCTATTACCGGTTGGACAAGAACACCCCTGGCACCGGCCTGGGGCTGGGCATTGCCCGCAGCATAGCCCACGCCCACGGCGGCGATCTGGTGCTGGAAAACCGACCCAGCGGCGGCCTGCAGGCCGTACTCTCCCTGCCGAGACACTAAGTATGAAGCGCCTCAGCCTGCTCTGCTGCTCCCTGCTGCTGGCCAGCCCATTGATGGCCGCCCGGGTGGAGGTCATGCATTGGTGGACCAGCGGCGGCGAAGCCAGTGCCGTCGAGGTCATCAAACAGCAGTGGCGTGCCCAAGGCGGGCAGTGGCAGGACTTCGCCGTCTCCGGTGGCGGTGGCAAGAGCGCCATGGCGGTACTGCGCAGCCGGGCGCTGGCCGCCACGCCGCCGGCCGCCGCCCAGATCAAGGGCAGTGAATTGCTGGAGTGGGCCCGCTTAGGGCTGCTGCGTGACCTGGACGATCTGGCTCAGAATCAACGTTGGGATCTGCGTCTGCCGGGGTTCGTCCGCTCCACCCTGAGTCATCAGGGCCACTATGTGGCAGTCCCCATCGGCATCCACAGGGTGAACTGGCTCTGGTACAACCGTGACGTCTTCACCCGCTTGGGGCTGGAACCGCCCCGCAGTTGGGATGAGCTGCAAGCCCTGGCACCGCGCCTGCTGGCGGCGGGCATCACGCCGTTGGCCATCGGCAACGATCCCTGGCAGCTGACGATACTGTTCGAGGCCATAGTCCTGGGCGACGCCGGCAACGAATTCTTTCGCCGCGCCTTCATCAACCTGGAGCCAGCCCAGCTGGACAGCCCCACCATGGTGGCCTTGCTGCAGCGCTTCAAGGACTTGCGTCCCTTCGTACCCCAGCACTTTGGCGGCCTGACCTGGAACCGGGCCACCGGCATGGTGATAGACGGCAGTGCTGCCATGCAGCTGATGGGCGACTGGGCCAAGGGGGAGCTGACCCAGGCCGGTCTGCAGCCGGGCAGCAACATCGGCTGTCTGCCCGCCCCGGGCAACGGCGACATCTTCAGCTACAACATCGACTCCATCGCCATGTTTTCGCTGCGGGATCCCGAGCAGCAGGCCGCCCAGGTACGGCTGGCCAACCTGTTGATGACCCCAGAGCTGCAGATCCCCTTCAATCAGAAGAAAGGCTCGATCCCCGCGCTGGCCGGTCTGTCGCTGGATCAATTTGACAGCTGTGCCCGTCAGTCCAGCCAAACCCTGGAACTGGCCCAGCAGGACGGCCACCTGGTGCCCAGCCTGGCCGAAGGTATGGCCACCTCCAGCTATGTGCTGCAGGCGGTGACTGACGTGCTGAGCAACTTCTTCAACGACCCGCAACAGACGGCGGAACAAGCCAGCCATCAGCTACGCCGCGCCATGCTGGCCGCCCGCTAGTCTAACCGCCCCATTCGAACCACAGACCTATGCCCGACCAGGCGGCCAAGACGGCCCAGGGCCCGCTGACGGCGGTATCCAGACCAAAGCCGCCCAAGGCGCCCAGCAGGAGCAACCCCAGATAAATCCCTTTGCGCCAGTGCTGCGGCATTCCTACCTCCTTGTGGTCATGCCAGGCTCACTATGTTATATAGCCAGGCAATCGTCCCCAGGGGAAGCGTGGATTTCACGAGGAGAGCATCATGGGTCAGGGTTCTGCCGGCAACGTCATCGCCGCCTTGTGCAGCTTTTTCATTCCCGGCCTGGGTCAGCTGGTGCAGGGGCGTCTGCTGATGGCCACACTGCACTTCGTGCTGGCCGCCGTGTTGTGGATAGTGCTGCTGGGCTGGATCATCCACATCTGGTCGATTCTGGACGCGGCCCTGTGGAAACCGCCGGTCTCGGCGGCTTGATCCCGCCGGGCGGCGGAGTATGATGGCCGCCCTGCCGCCGGAGGACAAAATATGAGCGATAACTTCTCGACCGCCACCCATCAACTGGATGCCATAGGCCTGCGCTGCCCGGAGCCGGTGATGATGGTGCGCAAGACGGTGCGCAGCATGGCCGAAGGCGAGACCCTGCTGATCACCGCCGACGACCCCGCCTCCACCCGCGACATTCCCAGCTTCTGCCGGCACATGGACCACACCCTGCTGGCGGCCGAGACCGAGCAAAAACCCTACCGCTACCTGATCCGCAAAGGGCAATAAAACCAGAGCGCAATGAAACCAGCGCGCTAGAGCCAGCGCCGGCGCCACAACCAGAGTGCCAGCCCCAACACCAGCAGCACCATCAGGCCGCAAAACAGGCCGAACCCCCAGGGCGACTGGGCCCCGGGAATGCCCCCCAGGTTGACGCCGAACAGTCCCGTCAAGGCGCTAACTGGCAAAAAAACCATGGCAAACAAAGACATAAGATAGGATCGCCGGGAAAGTTGCTCGGCGTGATGGGCGCTGATCTCCTCGCTCATCATGTCGGCACGGAACAGGCTGGCGTTGAGATCGTCCAGCCAGCGGCCCAGCCGCTCGCCGATCTCCTCCAGCCGCCGCTGATCGTCGGCCTCCAGCCAGGCAATCTTCTCCTTGGCTAGGCGGGCATAGAGATCCCGCTGCGGGGCCAGGTAACGGCGTAACACGATAAGCTGGCGGCGGATATGCGCCAGCTCCCGCCTATGGGGCAGCTGCTGGGCCAGCGTGTCCTCCTCCATCTGGGCGATGCGCTCCTGCAGATCGTCGATGTGGTCCCCGGTCTCCTCGGTCAGCGCCTCGCACATGGCCACCAACCAGTCGCCGCAGTTGAGTGGCCCCCGCCCACCGGCCAGCAGCTGCTGCAGGGTCACCACGCCGCCCACGTGGCGACGGCGGGTGGAAATCACTTTGTGTTCATTGATGTAGAAGCGTAACGCCACCATCTGCTCCGGTCGCTGGCCGGCATTGCTGTTGATGGTGCGCAGGGTCAGCAGCAGGCCGCCGTTGAGTTTCACCAGCTTGGGGCGGTTACTCTCCCCCAACAGGGAGTCCCGCGCCTCGTCGTGCAACAGTTGCGTCGCCGCCAGCCAGGTCTGCGCCGCAGGTTGGGAATAATCCAGGTGCAGCCAATAGGGCGTTGCCGGCAGGCTGGCGCCGGCCATCAAGGAGATGGCGCCACCTTGGCCATCCAGCACCAGGGCGTTTACCGCCCCTTCTGGCACCCGGTTGTCAACATCAATGGTCATGGACAACCTCCTGGCAGGCAGAATGGCAGGGACAGGAGACCAGATGATCGTTCACCATGCCCACCGCCTGCATAAAGGCATAGCAGATGGTGGTACCAACAAAAGTGAAGCCCTTTTTCTTCAACGCCTTGGCCATGGCATCCGAGGCCGGGCTACGGGTGGGGATCTGCTCCGGACTCTGCCAGTGATTCACCTGGGGGACACCCTCGACAAATGCCCAGAGCCAGTCGCCGAACGCCAGGCCATCGGCCTGCATGGCCAGGTAGGCCTGGGCATTCTTGATGATGGAGTCGACTTTCAACCGGTTGCGGATGACGCCGCTATCCTGCAGCAGCCGCTGCCGGTCCGACTCGTCGAATTGGCTGATTTGCTCAGGATCGAAGCCGGCATAGGCGCGGCGGTATGACTCTATGCGTTTGAGGATGGTGAGCCAGGAGAGGCCGGCCTGCTGACCATCCAGACAGAGCTTCTCGAACAGCTCCCGATCATCATAAACCGGCCGCCCCCACACCTGGTCATGGTAGCGGATGTAATCCGGATCCCGGGTGGCCCAGGCGCAGCGTAGTTCCATCGGTGGCTCCCGGCCCGATTTAGCCTATATTCCGGCCAGCTCAGGCGTTATACTCTGGCAGTTTTAATTCCGCTCAGTATGCACTGAATCAAACCGCGAACATAATCATGCAGAAATTTGATATCAAGACCTTTCAGGGACTGATCCTGACCCTTCAAGACTATTGGGCCAGGCAAGGTTGCGTGATCGTGCAACCCCTCGATATGGAGGTGGGTGCCGGCACTTCTCACCCGATGACGTTCCTGCGCGCCATTGGCCCCGAGCCGATGAACTGCGCCTATGTACAGCCTTCCCGCCGTCCCACCGACGGCCGCTACGGTGAAAACCCCAACCGCCTGCAGCACTACTATCAGTTCCAGGTGATCCTCAAGCCCTCACCCACCAACATCCAGGAACTCTACCTGGGCTCCCTGAAGGAGCTGGGCTTCGATCCCCAGGTGCATGACATTCGCTTCGTGGAAGACAACTGGGAAAACCCGACCCTGGGGGCCTGGGGCCTGGGCTGGGAAGTCTGGCTGAACGGCATGGAAGTGACTCAGTTCACCTACTTCCAGCAGGTGGGCGGCCTGGAATGCGCGCCGGTCACCGGCGAGATCACCTACGGTCTCGAGCGCCTGGCCATGTATATCCAGGGCGTCAACAGCATCTATGACCTGGTGTGGGCCGACGGCCCGCTGGGCAAGATCACCTACGGCGACGTGTTCCATCAAAACGAGGTGGAACAATCCACCTACAACTTCGAACACGCCGACGTGCCCTTCCTGTTCCAGATGTTCGATCAGTGCGAGAAGGAGTGTCAGCACCTGCTGACCCTGGAAAAACCGCTGCCGCTGCCCGCTTACGAGCGGATCCTCAAGGCCGCCCATGCCTTCAACCTGCTGGATGCCCGCCACGCCATCTCGGTCACCGAGCGGCAGCGCTACATCCTGCGCATCCGGACCCTCTCCAAGGCGGTGGCGGAAGCCTATTACGCCGCTCGCGAGACCCTGGGCTTCCCCATGTGTAAGGAAAAGGTGTGAGCATGGTTACCGAAACACTGTTGATTGAACTGGGCACCGAAGAGCTGCCCCCCAAGGCCCTGCGCAAACTGGCCCAGGCCTTTGCCGACAACTTTACCGCCGAGCTGACCAAGGCCGATCTGGCCTTCGCCAGCCTGGAGTGGTTCGCCGCGCCCCGCCGCCTGGCCATCAAGGTGCAGCAACTGGCCACCGCCCAGCCGGACAAGGAAGTGGAAAAGCGCGGTCCGGCTGTCTCCGCCGCCTTTGATGCCGACGGCAACCCTACCAAGGCTGCCGCAGGCTGGGCCCGCGGTTGCGGTATCGAGGCTGCCCAGGCCGACCGTCTGGTCACCGACAAGGGCGAATGGCTGGTGCACCGCGCCAAGGTGGTGGGGCGCCCCACCGTCGAGCTGATCCCCGCCATGGTGGCTACCGCCCTGGCCGGTCTGCCCATCCCCAAGCTGATGCGTTGGGGTGCCGAGCGCACTCAGTTTGTTCGTCCGGTGCACACCCTGTGCATGCTGATGGGCGGCGAGCTGATCCCGGGTGACGTCCTGGGTCTGCAGTCTGCCCGTCTGGTGCGTGGTCACCGCTTCATGGGTGAAGCCGAATTCGAGCTGACCCATGCCGATCAGTACCCGGCCCTGCTGGAAGAAAAGGGCAAGGTCATCGCCGACTTCCATCGCCGCAAGGCCTTCATCAAGGCGAGCATTGAGGCCGAAGCCGGCCGTCTGGGTGGCATCGCCGATCTGGATGATGCCCTGCTGGAAGAGGTGACCTCCTTGGTGGAATGGCCCGTGCTGCTGACCGCGGCCTTCGAAGAGCGTTTCCTGGCGGTGCCGGCCGAGGCGCTGGTCCACACCATGAAGGGTGACCAGAAGTACTTCCCTGTCTATGACCAGGCCGGCAAGCTGCTGCCCAACTTCATCTTCATCAGCAACATAGACTCCAAGGATCCCAGCCAGGTCATCGCCGGCAACGAACGGGTGGTCCGCCCCCGTCTGTCCGACGCCGAGTTCTTCTTCAAGACTGACAAGAAGCAATCCCTGGCCGCCCGTCTGGAGAGTCTGGCCACAGTGCTGTTCCAACAGCAGCTGGGCACCCTGAAAGACAAGTCCGTGCGCATCGCCGAACTGGCCGCCTATATCGCACCGCAGATCGGGGCTGACGTGGAGCACGCCACCCGCGCCGGGCTGCTGTCCAAGTGTGACCTCATGACCAACATGGTGATGGAGTTCACCGACACCCAGGGCGTCATGGGCATGCACTACGCCCGTCACGACGGCGAAGCCGAAGACGTAGCAGTGGCGCTGAACGAGCAGTACATGCCGCGCTTCGCCGGTGATGCCCTGCCGTCCGGCCTGGTGGCCTGTGCCGTGGCCATCGCCGACAAGCTGGACACCCTGGTGGGTATCTTCGGCATCGGCCAGGCCCCCAAAGGGGACAAGGATCCCTTCGCCCTGCGGCGTGCCGCCATCGGTGCCCTGCGTATCTGCGTCGAGAAGCAGCTGGATCTGGATCTGGCCGGTCTGGTGGCCAAGGCGGTTGAGCTGTACGGCGACAAGCTGTCCAACGCCAAGGTGGCCGACGACGTCATCGACTTCATGCTGGCCCGCTTCCGCGCCTCCTACCAGGACGAAGGCATCAGCGCCGACGTGATCATGGCGGTACTGGCCCGTCGCCCCACCCGCCCGCTGGACTTCGACCGTCGGGTCAAGGCGGTGAACCACTTCCGTGGCCTAGATGCCGCCGAGGCCCTGGCTGCCGCCAACAAGCGGGTCTCCAACATACTGGCCAAGGTCGAGGGTACCCTGCCGGAGCTGATCGACAGCAACCTGTTGCAGGATGCCAGCGAACAGGCCCTGGCGGCCAAGGTGACTCAGCTGCAAACCGAGCTGGCCCCCTGTTTCGCCGCCGGCGACTACCAGCAGGCGCTGACGGCGCTGGCCGCCCTGCGCGAACCGGTGGACGCCTTCTTCGACAAGGTGATGGTGATGGCCGAGGACCCGGCCCTGCGCAACAACCGCTTGGCCCTGCTCACTCAGCTGCGTAACCTGTTCCTCCAGGTAGCCGACATTTCAGTGCTGCAGCAGTAAGTCTTTGGTATGACAACGGGCCCGCTATGGGCCCGTTTTGTTTTTTGTTTCACGTGAAACGGTAAGCTCTCCGCTTCACGCCCTGCTTGGAAATGGTTATGGAATTCTCCTCCTTCGGTCAGAAGTTTACCCGGCTGGCCGGGATCACCCAGTTGATGGACGACTTGAACCAGGGACTGCTCAATCCCGATGCCATCATGCTGGGCGGCGGCAACCCGGCGGCGGTCCCGGAACTGCAACAGGCCCTGCAGCAGCAGATGCAACAGAGCCTGGACCAGGGCGAGATGCTGCGCGCCATCGCCAACTATGATGGCCCCCAGGGCAAGGACAGCTTCAACCAGGCGCTGGCGGATCTGCTGCAACGGGAATACGGTTGGCCGGTCAGCGCCCGCAATATCGCCCTGACCAACGGCAGCCAAACCGCCTTCTTCTATCTGTTCAACCTGCTGGCCGGCGACTTCCCCGATGGCCGCAGGAAGAAAGTGCTGTTCCCCTTGGCGCCGGAATACATAGGCTATGCGGATTCGGCACTGAGCGAGGAGATGTTCCTGGCCTGCAAGCCCGCCATCCAGTTGCTGGAGGAGCGCCAGTTCAAGTATCAGGTGGATTTTGAGGCACTGGAGATCGGTGAGGATGTCGGGCTGATCTGCGTCTCCCGTCCTACCAATCCCACCGGCAACGTGCTGTCGGATGAGGAGGTGGCGCACCTGGATCGCCTGGCCCGCGAGCATGGCATCCCCCTGCTGATCGATGGCGCCTATGGCACCCCCTTCCCCAACATCATCTTCAGCGAAGCAACACCGTTCTGGAATGACAACACCATCCTCAGCCTGAGCCTCTCCAAGCTGGGGCTGCCCGGCTGCCGCTGCGGCATAGTGGTGGCCAATGAGCAGATCATCCAGGCCCTGGGCAACCTGTCCGGCATCATCAATCTGGCACCCGGCGGCATGGGTCCCACCCTGATGCAGCCCTGGGTCGAATCCGGCGATATCATCCGCCATTCCGAGCGATGGATCCGTCCCTTCTACCAGGCCAAGGCCCAACAGGCGGTCCGCTGGCTGCAGGAGGCCATCCCGGATCCGCGCTTCCGCATCCACAAGCCGGAGGGGGCCCTGTTTCTCTGGCTCTGGTTCGATGAGCTGCCCATCCACAGTCAACAACTGTATGAACGCCTCAAGGCAGAGGGCCTGATCGTCGTGCCTGGCCACTACTTCTTCCCCGGCATTGAGGACGGAGATTGGCCACATCAATATCAGTGTCTGCGCCTGAACTACGCCCAATCCGATACCCAGGTGCGCCAAGGCATCGAAATCCTGGCCCGTATCGTGCTTGAGGCCTACCAAAACTAATTGTTAAGCGGTTCAAAAATTGGCTATTTGCCCAACATTTGCACATGTGAAGCAATGGGTAAAGATGCGACAATAACCGCTGTTTCACTTCGCTTTGGTTACCACATGGCTCACTCTGTCATCATCTGCGATGACTCGCGTTTTGCACGCAATCAACTGGCGCGCGCCCTGCCCGCCGGCTTTGCCCAGGAACTCCATCATGCCGGTAACGGCAGGGAGGCCCTGGCCTTGCTGCGAGCACGCAAAGGGGAGCTGCTGTTTCTCGATCTCAACATGCCGGATCTGGATGGTTATCAGGTGCTGGAGACCATACGGCGAGAGGATCTCCATTGCCTGGTGATAGTGGTGTCCGGCGATATTCAACCCCAGGCACAGCAACGCATCATGAGCTTGGGGGCACTGGCCTTCATGCGCAAACCCCTGGCGACCAACCAGCTGCATCAACTGCTGCTGCAATACGGCCTGCTGAGCGAACTGCCCGCCCCTGGCGAACCGGCAGCAGCCAGCCTGGGTAACCAGCCGGTCGGTTATCTGGAATCGCTGCAGGAGCTGCTTAACGTCGCCATGGGCCAGGCCGCCAACCAGATGGCCAACCTGCTCAACGTCTTCATTCACCTCCCCATCCCCGCCTTGCGGCTGTGCAGTCGGCATCAGGTGATGACAGAGGTGGCCAACTGGTGCCAAAGCGAGAGCCATTGCCTGGTGAGCCAGGGCTTTATCGGTTCCAATCTGGCGGGCGAGTGCCTCATCCGGCTGGATCGCAACGACGGTGACAAGATACTGCGCCTGATGGGCCAGGAAGAGGCCGAGGGAGACGGCCACGAGGTGCTGATGGAGCTGGCCACCATGCTCAGCAGCGCCTTGCTACTGGGGCTGGCGGAGCAACTGGGCTTTCGCCTGAGCCATAGTCACCCCACCATGGCAAACAATCTGGATGACTCCCATATCCCCCTGGCCGACGACCATGCCCTGCCCGTGTTGTCGGTCAACTTCACCTACACCATTCCCAGCCAGCAGTTGAGCTGTGACCTGCTGCTGCTGTTTACCGAAGCCTCCCTGCGTCCCCTGGAGCAGCGGCTTAGCCTGCTGGTGGAATAATAGGAGCCTGCCCATGAGCCAAATTGCCCTGGACGAGTTTCACTGGATCCTGGATGTGCTGCAAAGCATAGACGTGGGGCTGGTGGTAGTAGACCGCCAATTCAACATCCAGCTGTGGAATGGCTTCATGGAAAATCACAGCGGCATCGGCTTTTCCAAGCTGCAAGGCCAGCGGCTGTTCCAGCAGTTTCCCGAACTGCCGGAGTGCTGGCTGCGCCGCAAGGTGGAGACGGTCCTGGCCCTCAACAGCCCCACCTTCACCTCGTGGGAGCAAAGACCCCGGCTGTTCAACTTTATCTCCAGCAAGCCCTTCACCGGCCGCAGTCAGCTGATGTACCAAAACATCACCATACTGCCCCTCACCTCCCGCAATGGCACCGCAGATCATGCCTGCATCATTCTCTACGATGTCACCGATGCCGCCATGGGGAAGCAAGGGCTCCAGGAGGCCAACCAACAGCTCAAGGTGCTGTCGGTAACCGATCGCCTCACCGGTCTGTTCAATCGCGGTCACTGGGAAGAGTGCCTGCGCCAGGAGTTCAAGCGCTGTCAGCGCCACGCCCACAGCAGCACTCTGATGATGTTCGACATCGACTTCTTCAAGAAGATCAATGACAGCTATGGTCACCTGGCCGGCGATGCCGTCCTGCGGCGCGTCTCCAAGACCCTGATGCAGGTGCTGCGCGGTACCGACGTGGCGGGCCGCTATGGTGGCGAGGAGTTCGGCATCCTGCTGCTGGATATAGACGAACCGGGCGCCCTGTACGTGGCGGAACGGCTGCGCATCGCCATGGCAGAGCAGATCGTCGAGTTTGACCGGCACCATATCTGCTTTAGCATCAGCGTGGGCATCGCTCGTCTGGAGGCGCAGCATGGCACGGCCTGCGACTGGATCGCCGCCGCCGATGCCGCGCTGTACCACGCCAAGCACTCGGGGAGAAACTGCTGTGTGCTGGCCAGTCGCCTGCCTGCCCTGCTGGCCGAGAGCGCGGCGGTGCAGCCCCAGGTGGATCACGCCTAACCGCCACGGCCTGTGCTTCGGCAATAAAAAAGCAGCCTAACGGCTGCTTTTTGTATTTCGCGAAGGTGCTTAAACGTCCAGGTTGGCCACCCGCAGCGCATTGGTTTCGATGAAGTCGCGACGTGGTTCCACGTTGTCCCCCATCAGGGTGGCAAACAGCTGGTCTGCCGCGATGGCATCCTCTATGGTCACCCGCAGCATGCGACGGGATTGCGGATCCATGGTGGTTTCCCACAGCTGCTCCGGGTTCATCTCGCCCAGCCCCTTGTAGCGCTGGATGTAGACGCCTCGTTTGCCTTCATCCACCAACCAGCCCAACGCCTCCTCGAAGCTGACCACCGGCTTGACCTTCTCGCCACGCTTGACGAAGGCCCCTTCCTCGATCAGGTTGCTGAGTTGCTCACCCAGGGCCACGATCTGGCGGTATTCGGCAGAGCCGACAAAGTCGTAGCTCAACTGGTAGTGGCGCTCCACCCCGTGCTGCCGCAAGACGATCTGCGGCACATGGGCGTGGCGCTCCTCGTTGTACTGCAGGCTGATGGCGAACTGCAGGCCGTTGGTGCCCTGTTCATCCAGCTTGCTCTGCAGCTGGGCAATCCAGGCCGCCATGGCAACCTGATCCTTGAGCACATCCTGGCTGAGGGCCGGCAGGTAGATCAGCTGCTGCAGTACGGCTTCCGGCAGACGGCGGGCCAGGCGGGAAATCAGGCCATGTACGTCCCTGTGCTGCACCACCAAGCGCTCCAGCTGCTCACCACCTATGCCAGGTGCAGCGGCGTTGACGTGCAGCGCGGCGCCATCCAGCGCCAGGGAGGTCTGATAGCCACTCAGGGCATCCTCATCCTTGATGTACTGTTCCTGCTTGCCCTTCTTCACCTTGTACAACGGCGGCTGAGCGATGTAGACGTAGCCCCGCTCGATCAGCTCCGGCATCTGCCGGTAGAAGAAGGTCAGCAGCAGGGTGCGGATGTGCGCCCCGTCCACGTCGGCATCGGTCATGATGATGACGTTGTGGTAGCGGGTCTTGTCCGGGTTGTACTCATCCCGGCCTATGCCACAGCCCAGGGCGGTGATCAGGGTGGCCACCTCCTGGGAGGAGAGCATCTTGTCGAAGCGCGCCTTCTCCACGTTGAGGATCTTGCCCTTGAGCGGCAGTATCGCCTGGAACTTACGGTTACGGCCCTGTTTGGCAGAGCCGCCCGCGGAGTCCCCTTCCACTATGTAGAGTTCGGACAACGCCGGATCCCGCTCCTGGCAGTCCGCCAGCTTGCCGGGCAGGCCGGCCAGATCCAGGGCCCCCTTGCGGCGGGTCATCTCCCGCGCCTTGCGGGCCGCTTCCCGCGCCCGAGCCGCATCGATGATCTTGGTCACCACTATCTTGGCGTCAGCCGGGTTTTCCAGCAGGAACTCCTCCAGCTTCTCGTTCATGGTCTGTTCCACCGCGGTTTTCACCTCGGAGGAGACCAGCTTGTCCTTGGTCTGGGACGAGAACTTGGGATCCGGCACCTTGACCGAGATCACCGCGGTCAGACCTTCCCGGGCATCATCGCCGGAGGCGGAGGTCTTGGCCTTCTTGCTGTAGCCTTCCTTGTCCATGTAAGCATTCAGGGTTCGGGTCAGGGCGGCGCGGAAGCCGGCCAGGTGAGTCCCCCCATCCCGCTGCGGAATGTTGTTGGTGAAGCAGTAGACCCCTTCCTGATAGGCGTCATTCCACTGCATGGCCACTTCCACACCGATACCATCCTTCTCGGTGGTGAAGTAGAACGCCTTAGGGTGAATGGGGGTCTTGCTCTGGTTGAGGTACTGCACGAAGGCACAGATGCCGCCCTCGTAGCAGAAGTGATCCTCACGACCATCCCGTTCGTCGTGCAACATGATGGCCACGCCTGAGTTGAGGAACGACAGCTCCCGCAACCGCTTGGCGAGGATCTCGTAGTGGAACAGGGTATCGGAGAAGATGGTGGAGCTGGGCCAGAAACGGATTTCGGTACCGGTCTGATCTGAGTTACCCACCACCGCCAACGGTGCAACGGGATCCCCCAGACTGTAGGTCTGCTCGTGCACGTGCCCCTGGCGACGGATGGTCAGCAGCAGCTTGTCGGACAGGGCGTTCACCACGGACACCCCAACCCCGTGCAGACCGCCGGAGACCTTGTAGGAGTTGTCGTCGAACTTGCCGCCGGCGTGCAGCACCGTCATGATGACTTCCGCGGCGGAGACCCCTTCTTCCTCGTGCAGATCCACCGGGATACCCCGGCCGTTGTCACGCACCGAGACGGAACCATCGGCATGAATGGTGACGCGAATGTCCGAACAGTAGCCGGCCAGCGCCTCGTCGATGGAGTTATCCACCACCTCGAACACCATGTGGTGCAGACCACTGCCGTCATCCGTATCGCCTATGTACATCCCAGGACGCTTACGTACCGCGTCCAAACCCTTCAAAACCTTGATACTCGAAGAGTCGTAAGTGTTCTCACTCATCTCTTACTCTCTCGCTCTCGCGTGTTGGATATTCGGTGATCGTGCCCTGTTTCACGTGAAACAGGCGACACGCCAATGCTGACATCATGTCAGCCAAGGGGGCCTCGTCGATGGCGGTGATAAACACCTGCGAGGCACACTGCTTTAATCGTTGTGCCAACCGGCGACGCTTGTCGCCGTCAAGCTCGGAGGCAAAATCATCAATCAGGAAGATACAACGCCGCCCCCCGGCCTGATTGAAAAACAGTCCCTGCGCCAGTCGCATGGCGCAGACCAGCAGCTTGAGCTGGCCGCGGGACAACAGATCCTGCACCGGCACCCCATTGGCCTTGATGCGCAGATCCGCCTTGTGTGGGCCAAGCTGGGTATGGCCCATCAGCTTGTCCCGCTCAAATCCATCCGCCAGCAGCTCCGCCAGGGGCCGGCTGCGATCCCAGCCGGGATACAGGCCGATCTGCAGCTGATACTCCGGCAGAAACTCGGCGGCCAGCTCCTGCAGCAGCGGCAGCAGGGCATCGCAATAGGCCTGGCGCAGACTGCTCAACTGCTCGCCCAGCCGGGACAGCTCCTGGTCCCAGAACTGCAGGGGACCGTACTGACCGCTCTGCCGCAGCAGGGCATTGCGCTGCTTGAGCAGCCGCCGCACCTGGGTCCAGAGAGGAAAAAAGGCGTGCTCCACGTGAAACACGCCCCAGTCCAGGTAGGCCCGGCGTTGCTGTGGGCCACCGGTAAGCAGATTGTACCCCTCGGGGTGGATCAGCTGCAGCGGCAGCAGTTCCGCCAGTTGGGCCAACCGCTCGGCACCCTGACCGTTGATGCGGATTTCCCCCTCGCCTCCCTTGAGCTTCTGCATGCCCAACGCCAGGCTGTCATCCCCGTTGGCCAACCGGGCAAACAGGGTGAACTGCTTCTCGCCCTGGCGGATCACCCGGCCGGTCAGATGGGTGCGAAACGAACGCCCCAAGCCAAGATAGTGAATCGCTTCCAACAGACTGGTCTTGCCGCTGCCGTTGTCCCCCAGCAACACGTTGAGCCCGGGACTGAGTGTCAGCTGGGCACTTGCTATGTTGCGGAAGTCCCGGACCGTCAGGCTCTGCAGGCTCATGCTTATAGCCGCATCGGCATCACAACGTAGAGGGCGTCATCGTTGGCGACATCCTCCAGCAGCGCACTGCTGTTGGCATCGGAGAGGCTGAACTTGATCTGCTCGCATTTTAACGTATTCAGCACATCCAGCACATAGGAGACATTGAAGCCGATCTCAAGCTCGGCACCTTGATACTGCACGTCCACCAGCTCTTCGGCCTCTTCCTGCTCAGGGTTGTTGGCGGTGATGCGCAACAGGTTGTTCTGCAGGTTGAGGCGGACACCACGGAACTTCTCGTTAGACAGGATGGCGGCACGGGCAAAGGCCTGCCGCAGCGCCTCCCGCTCGGCGATCACCAGCTTGTCGCTCTGCCGCGGCAAGACCCGGCGATAATCGGGGAAACGACCATCCACCAGCTTGGAGGTGAAGACGAAGCCCTCGGAGACGGCGCGCAGGTTGCTGTTGCCCATCTGCAGCCGGATGGGCTTGTCATCGTTCTCCAGCAGACGCACCAGCTCCAGCACCCCCTTGCGCGGCAGGATCAGCTGCTGCTCCGGTAGGGCGGTCGGGAGATCACGACGGCAGGTCGCCAACCGGTGACCATCGGTAGCCACGGTGCGCAGATGCTGCCCCTGAGTCTCGAACAACATGCCATTGAGGTAATAGCGCACGTCCTGGCTAGCCATGGAGAACTGGCTGGATTCGATGAGCCGCTTCAGCTCCTGCTGACTGATCTCGAACTCCAGATCGGACTGCCAGTCCTCGATATTGGGAAACTCTTCCGCCGGCAGGGTGGACAGGGAGAAACGGCTGCGGCCCGAACGCAGGATCAGGCGCTCGCCCTCCAGCACGAAGGCGATCTCCGCCCCTTCCGGCAGACCGCGGCAGATATCCAGTAGCTTGCGGGCCGGCACCGTCGTGCGGCCGGGCTGCGCCGGATCCAGCAGGCGAACCCGGCCAATCATCTCCACTTCCAGATCGGTGCCCGTCATGGCCAGCTCATCTTCGCTGACCTGCAGCAGCACGTTGCCCAGGATGGGCAGGGTTGGCCGCCCCCCCAGAGCGCCGGAGACCAGCTGCAGCGGACGCAGCAGCGCATCGCGATTGATCGAAAACTGCATGGGCTAGCCTCCTTTAGGATGACAGGGTACGGATCAGGTTGGAGTAGTCTTCCTTGATGTCATGACTCTCCTCCCGCAGGGCGGCGATCTTGCGACAGGCGTGCAGCACGGTCGTGTGGTCGCGCCCACCGAAGGCATCACCGATCTCCGGCAGACTGTGGTTGGTCAGCTCCTTGGCCAGGGCCATGGCCAGCTGACGCGGCCGAGCCACGGAGCGGGAACGACGCTTGGATAAGAGATCCGCCACCTTTATCTTGTAGTACTCCGCCACCGTCTTCTGGATGTTGTCGATGGTGACCAGCTTCTCCTGCAGGGCCAGCAGATCCCGCAGCGCCTCGCGCACGAAGTCGATGTTGATGGCCCGCCCGGTGAAGTTGGCATTGGCAATGACTCGGTTGAGGGCCCCTTCCAGCTCACGGACGTTGGAGCGCAGGCGCTTGGCAATGAAGAAGGCCACCTCGTCCGGCAGATGAATGCGGTTCTCCTCGGCCTTGCGCATCAGGATGGCCACCCGGGTCTCCAGCTCCGGCGGCTCAATGGCCACCGTCAGGCCCCAGCCGAAGCGGGACTTGAGCCGATCCTCCACCCCGTTGATCTCCTTGGGATAGCGATCCGAGGTGAGGATGATCTGCTGGTTACCTTCCAGCAGCGCATTGAAGGTGTGGAAAAACTCCTCCTGGGAGCGCTCCTTGTTGGCGAAGAACTGAATATCGTCGATCAGCAGGGCGTCCACACTGCGGTAGTAACGCTTGAACTCCTCGATGGCGTTGTTCTGCAGCGCCTTCACCATGTCCTGCACGAAACGCTCGGAGTGCATGTACACCACCTTGGCGTCGGCCTTGCGCGCCTTGATGGCATTGCCCACGGCGTGCAGCAGGTGGGTCTTGCCCAGACCGGTGCCGCCGTACAGAAACAGAGGGTTATAGGCACTGCCCGGATTGTCCGCCACCTGGCTGGCCGCCGCCCGGGCCAGTTGATTCGACTTACCCTCGACGAAGTTGTCGAAGGTATAGGTGAGGTTCACATTGCTCTTGTGATTGATCTCGGGTTTGCTCTGGGCAGACGGAACTTCCCAGGCCGGCACCTGCTGTTGTGGCACCACAGGCGCACTGGGTTTATGCACAGCCTGGGCCAGGCTGGCACGGCTGCCGATATCGAAGCGCAGGGCGGGGGCGTCGGATCCACAAAACTCGGCGATCAAGCCGTTGATCCTCAGCAGATACTTGTCGCGAACCCAGTCGAGAATGAAGCGGTTCGGCGCATAGAGTGTCAGGGTGCTATCGCTGACTTCCGCCTGTAACGGCCGGATCCACATGCTGAATTCTCCCGAAGGCAACTCATCCTGCAGCCGGTTGAGACAGTGTTGCCATAGCGACGTTGTCAC